>DATDXT010000072.1:0-21449 GCA_035289185.1 archaeon
GTAAATTTGACTTAAATTGACGAAATCTGCTTGAATGAATTTAGGAAGATTATTTTCATCTGTAATCGTCGGAGCACGCGTGATGACCAAAGATATGACTGCAGAGACTAAAGCTAAAACAGCAATCAGGATTATTTTTACTGAAACCATTCATATAATAATTTGTTTTACTTATCTAAATCAAGATTCAAACCATTTGTTGAACTTTCCACCTTTCTTTTCGTCTTCCAGATCCCCACGCCTCTTCAGGAATTCCAAAGTCTTCTTTATCTTCGTCTTAGCAAGTTCGGCAGCTTTCTTGTTGTCTCCAATTCCAGTGCTGTTGCCGACACCGACAATAATTATGCTTCCCTTTCCAGGCGTTTCCTTAATGTTCTTCTCAATAAGGTTTATCACATTGTTTATAGAGCCTAAGACTTCCTGCCTCATCGGCATTATCGCTTCCTCCTGTCCCATCTTTACTATAATCGTATCCAATGGTATGTCCTTCTGAACAGCAAGATTCTCTATGTAGCTCTTATCAACACCAGGCCCGCCTATGGCGACACCGACACCTTCAGCTATCAATCCGGTCTTCTCGCCTTCCAGCTTTGCCGCTGCGTCTATCGTCATTATCTTTGAAATCTTCTTTGACTTCACAATCTTCTCAACAGACCTGCCCAGCTTTCCAAGCCTTCCGCCTGGTCCCCGAGCTTTTATAATTATGACACTCCTTCCAGCTATGGTCTTCTCGCATGCGACAGTCTCGTCAGCAATCTCTTTTGTCTTACTATCACCTATCATTTCAGCCACAACCAATGGACCAATAGAATCTCCGATTGCCCAGCCGTTTGTCATCGCTTCTGTTCCCTTGGCCAAAGCCTTGATCATCTTTTCTATCATAGGCAGCTGCATCTGCATTATCAAAGCATACTGCAGATTCTTGGTTTTCCTTATCAGTTCTGAAAAATGCTTTATTATCTTCCCTATCTGGTTCAGCATGACTGCTCCGGACAATCCCATAACAAGATCAGCCTTGCTTTCTTCGTCCAGATGCGGGGCAATCTGCTTTACAAAATATTTGAACTTCTTTTCAGCCAGTTCGTTTATGAAATCTATCTTCTTCACTATTCCATACGGATCTAGGCTTACAGGGTCTATTGCAAAGAATTCCATAAAATGGTTGATGCTTTCCTTGACATCTTTTGAAACATCTTTTCCTATCTTCTTTGCTATGTGCTTCTTTGCTTTTGCATTCAGATCTTCGACCATGAAATAAACCTGATCCAGCTTCAGAAGTATCTGTTGTGTCATCATCCTTGGATACATGATTGAAAGCCCGATGATTATGAATATCCATAAGAAGTTGCCTATCGAGTCAAGGGGGTTGTTTTGCATTAAAATGAATGGAATTGTCATAAAAGTCTCTAAAAGATTAATACTTTCCTATTATAAATATACTTTTAGATTGATATGGCTTTGATTGATTGGAGGACTATTTTCACTTTGGGCCTTATAATACTGATAGGATGGTACCTTTTCGGCGGACACAGTAGCAATGGAATCCTAAATACGATAAAGGAAAAGGCATTGTCTTTGTTTTCCTCTTTCAAGTCAGGAACTGTCGAACCTGTCGTAAAAGGTAAAGTCAATACAGGCAACAACACTGTAATGCTTTCTACTCAGAGCGATTTGTATGGCGGAAAATCATTCGATGTCGTCGATTCAGTCCTTACAGGCAAAGGCATGTGCGATCTGAGTGTGGCATCTGCGATAAATGTCAGTTCAACTAACATAAAGATAAACCTTGTTTCGGCGAAAGTAACCTTTGACGAGAAGGAGAGCGGCATGAACATAAACATACATGGCACTTCCAGCGGTTTTGAGATACTTGAGGAGAACAAGATATTCCCTGCTACTCAGAAAGGGTTTGACATTAATGTAAACTGCGTATCTGACGAGTTTTCACTTACTAACATAATGGAGAATAGCATAACTCTGGCTAATGCGACTGGCAGTGTGACAGGCGACAGGGGCAACTTGAAGCTCATAAGTGATGCTGTAGAGGTTGACGGTTTTGTAGGAAGCCTGGCTGTAGCGAACAATACTGCAAACCTAGATGGAAATATGACTAAGATACTTTTAAATGGTGAGAAAGCAATAATTTAATAGAAGGTTTTAAGATGGTAATAAAAAAATTCCTAGACAAAATGGGTTTCAATAAGAACCCAGAAGAATCAGAAGAAGTAGAATTAGAGCACCAGCCTGATGCCGGCAATCCAATACACATAAGGATAGAGAACTTAGGCGGCATGGGCGATGTAGAGAGAGTCTCAAAGTTTGTAAAGGACGGTAACGTGCTGTTCTTGAAGCTTAAGGAACTACAGAGAAGGGACATAGGAGAGTTCCAGAACGCTTTGCAGAAGATGAAAAGAGTCTGTGGCCAATATAAGTGGGACATGGTAGCTTTGGAAGAAGGCTATCTGATAGTGACTCCAGAATTCGCCAAGATAGCAAGGAATTAAACTGCTATTTACGGATCACTTCTTTACTTTTGTACTCTTAGAATTGGCTAAGTATCGCAGACTGTAACATCGGTATTCCAAAAAATATCACAGCCGCAGCTATACCACCTAACAATATTCTCCATTTTAATCGCCAGCTCGCCAGCAGTATGTTCAAGAAAACCAACCCTGTTATAACACTTTGAATCATGAAAAAGTTTAGACTGAGGCTGCCGGTCGTTGCAAAGACGACCATCAATATAAGAATCATGCTCAATGCAATTCTCAACCTTTTTTTCGTATCCCATCCTTGAGGAACGAATGTTATCATAGCCACAGACAGTATGCTGACAGCAGTCCCTCCTACAAAGATGAAACCACCGAAAAGTCCAAACATCGCTGCAAAAACAATTCCAATCATCGCATATACAGCCTTGTTAGCATTTCTGAAAGGCGCTATCCTCTTCAAAAACGTGTAGAACGCATATGACAGCAAAGGAAAGACAATAAAAACGTTTATAATGGATGCGAAAGTTATTCTACCGCACGACATCATTTTGAAGGTCTGGCACAGGATAGGTTGTATCTGCAACCAAATATCTTCAAATACCATTAACTAACTATTACCTTTAGTTTCCTTTAACTTTTATCAACATAAACAATTCTTTATGCTTCAGAGGGAAATAGAGGAAATAATAGAGAAGGAGAAGAGGGAAGGCGAATTCATAAAGCCCTTTTACGAAAAATATTGCTTGTCCAACATACCTTCTACAATCAAGAGCTTCTTCAATATCAAGACGGACAAGCCAGTACTTCCAAGAAGTTTGCACAGGGATAAAATAGAAGTAGAGAAGTGCAACAAGGTAGTGCTTTTCTTTGTAGATGGTTTCGGCTACTTTCAGTGGACAAGGCATTACAAAGACAATGAATTCTTGAATACTTTTACAGAAAAAGGATTGGTATCTCCTATAACAACCGTCTTTCCATCTACAACAGCCGCAGCAGTGACAACGATAAACACAGGGCTGACTACACAAGAGCATGGTCTTCCAGAGTGGACCGTTTATTTCAAGGAAATTGATCAGTCGATAAACACATTACCATTTATTACTTTGTTGGGTGAAGATGTTGCTGAACTTGGAGGTAACCCAAAAATGCTTTTCGATGGTCAGACATTCCATCAGGATTTGAAAAAAAACAATGTAAAATCATTTGCTTTCATGAACGAACAGTATGCACGTGGATATTATTCTGACATGATTTTCAAAGGAAGCACTGTAGTACCTTACACAGATTTTTCCGATCTGTTCTTGAAATTAAGAAGCCTTTTGAGGAAAGAGAAAGGACAAGCTTATTTTTACGTTTACATAGGCGACATAGATGCAGTTGGACATAGCTTCGGTCCAAGCAGCGAGGAATATGCGATACAGGTCTCGATGCTGGCGCATACTTTCAAAAAAGAATTGAGAAAGACAGACGAACAAGCCGCTAAAGAGACTTTGATTTTAGTAACTTCAGATCATGGACAAGTCGACATCTCTCCTAACAAGACAATCTACTTGAACAGATTCCAAAAAGTGAACGATGCTTTACGATTGGGAAAGAGCAGGAATCCCATTTTACCGACAGGTAGTCCAAGGGATGTCTTCCTACACATAAAAGACGGCATGACAGCAGATATGAAAGAATTCTTGGAGCATAAATTAAGAAGGAAGATTTTCGTCATGGATACAAATAATGCAATAAAAAACGGTCTGTTTGGAATAGGCAAGGTCAATAAGAATTTTCATGACAGGATAGGCGACTTGCTGCTCATCCCTAGAAAAAACAATACAGTCTGGTATGAGCACATGCCTGGAATGAAATTAAATATGTTAGGTCATCATGGAGGGATGAACAAATTAGAAATGTTTATACCATTCGCTATAGCCAGACTTTCAGACTTGATTTAATCTTCTTCCCTTTCAGAAGGTCCTTCGTCTTTCAGGCTCTTAGACAAATCTCTTATGAGCTTTCTAACATGCTCTCTCATCTCATAGACATCCTTGTCAGAAACCTTGTCCAATTTCTTGCCGTCTGCCATCTTTTTCATCTCGTCAAGCTTCTTCCACATGTCCCAATAATAACCACTTACTCTTCTTGAATCTATGAAATCTTTCTTGAACGCTTCGTTGACAGGCATGCCTATCTTCAATTCAATTTCCTTCTGTACTTTATGGAAATCCACGTCAGACGTCTTAGCCTCATCAAGTTCTCTTGGCAAACTTATCTTATGCAGTGACTTCAATGCGCTTACAGCAGCTTTCACCATGACTTCATGTGTCCTTTCCAAGACTTTCTCTCTCTTCCTGAATTCAAGTGCGTTCAAAAGCCCGAACATCTTGTCTATGAACTTTTCAGACCTCTGTAGCCATTCGTCTACAAAAGCACCAGTCACATCCATCAGTTCCTTGTGCTCTATTCTTTTTCTTATTTGTACAATTTCCTTAAGCCATTCTGCATATTCCTTTTCAAGTATGCCCGGTTCGACAAGATATTTGTTCACATCATCGTAAGCCTTGCTTGGAACTGGAGGAGGCAGACCCATGAACATCAATACTGCCTGTGCTGTGTTAAGCATGGCATAAAAACAATCCTCAGCAAGCATCAAAAGCTTTACAGTCTTCGCCCTCATCAATTTCTTAGGTGCGCCTTCCATGTAGTTTTCAATTGCTTCTCTAGTTCCAGATATCCTTCCTGACAAAAGCAAATTTTTCCAAGGTGTGAAGAAGCCTGTATCGAAGATAGGGACACCTTCCTTTATGAAATTGTAGATTATTGGATGGCCAACACGTGCATAGTCAGTGAATTCAGTAAGAGTATAGCTAGGTTGCACGGAAATAAGATTTATTTTTTGCTCCTGACCTGTTGTAGGATCCTTTATCTTTACAGAAGCTTCTGGTATAGCGTCAGCTATCTTCTCCATGTCTTCATCCATCTTGTCCTGAAGTTCTGGCGTGACCTCTTGCGTGGTGTCATCTATTATAACAAAAATGTCTATGTCGCTTGTAGGTTTGAAATCTTCACGTGCAACAGAACCCATCATGATTATTGCCTTCACATACTTTCCATATTTGTCCAAAACTCTCTTCCCGAACTCTTTTACTGCCTTAAGCCTCTCTTCTTTAGAACTTAATCCCTCTGCCATATTGCTCATTTTAAGCTTTGATTTAAAGGCTTAAATTTGTTACTTTTTGTCGATGATAAAATTCTACAACAAGTGTTTTATTCAAAAAAACCTTATTTATTTTAATGGTGCTACGTTCAGTGCTTGTGATAATCCTTATAATAATTATTGCTATCTTAGGATCTATGATGTACAGTAACTTCCAAAAATTCTACCAGACCATTTCCAACACTTTTAACAACGAGCCGATAAATGCAAACGTATCTGTAAGCCAGACAGACATAGACAGTTTCATACCAAATATCACTAGTGGCGTTCCATTGCTGTTTGAAAAACTTAGGTTCGCAGAAATGCCTATAAAATTCTATTTTGATGTAGATGGCGCATCAAACATATCGTGGTTTGGTCAGAACAATATAGACAATGTCTTGGAAGCAGTAAAGACATGGACAGATATGACAGACGGCAAGGTGAGTTTTCTCAGAGTCTTCAACAATTATGATGCCAAAGTTTTCATAGACTGGACAACAAACTTTGACAGCACTCCTAATTTCAGGACAGTCGGCGAAGCTGGACCTAATCTGGTGTTGGACACAGGATTATACAATTTGACAGTGAATGCCAGCATGCACATGTTGCCTTCTGGAACACGGTGTGTAGATATCGTTGTTGCAACACATGAACTAGGTCATGTCTTAGGTCTTGACCATACAGCAAATCCGACAGACATTATGTATCCATTCTATAGCTGTTCACAAAAAGTAGGCCAGAAAGAAGCAGATTATTTAAAATCTATCTATTCAATCGAGTCCAAGCCGCAGCTTCAAATTTATAATGTGTCTACAGTTGTCAAGCAAGGTTTTCTTGATTTGATGTTTAGCATAAGAAATGTCGGTCTTAAAGGAGCATCAACAACAAGCATCTACGTTTATGAGGAAGACAACATAATTTACAAGATAAACCAGCAATATCTAGAGCCCGGATTGAATTCATCCACATGGCATCTGACAAATATGAAGATATCTCCGAACAGCAAGCACTTTTCCATAGTAGCAGACCCAGAAAACAAGATAGACATGTGGTACAGGAACATCAGCACTGTCGATTTTTACATAAGCAAATAGAGTTATTTATTCTTCTCCCAGATGTTCCTTACTTTCTGTTTTATTACAACTTCACGCAACAAAACGAAAGCCTGTACAAACAATACAAACATGCAGTATGGGAAGAAAAAGAAAAACGCTAAAAGATGCCTGAACGTAGGTTTGGTAAATTTCAATATAAGAAGCAATAGGTAGAGCGCCGATAGGAAAAATGTTACGATTATAAGTCCAAGAACCAAGTCGACTCTGTAGTATCCCGTAAATACTCTTTGTAAAGTCTCTGCCATTCCATATGTGGTGAACCATGCGAAGAAGTATTTGAAGGAAGCGATTGAAAAAATGTTGTTATTCAAAACAAAATATTTAAAATATTGACTTATTAGACTATAGAGTGTTATAGGAAGGAAAATCCATGCGAAGAAATACCAATACGCTTGGGTAGGTAAAGTGTAAGATCCCATGATGCCTCCTTTTTTGGAGAACAGTAAGTCGGAATGTTTTCTCAACGTCTGTATGGTACCCCTGCCCCATCTTATCCTCTGTTTTACTATCCCGGAAAGTGTCTTTGGCACATCCGTGTATACTACAGCTGATGGAGCCATTCTAGTCTTATAACCTGCTTTCTTCAATTTTAGAGTTATGTCAAAATCTTCAGTCAAAACATCCCTGCTGAAACCACCAACCTTAATCAAGACATCTTTCTTGTATGCAACTATCCCTGGTAAAACTGATGGCATATCTATCTTGTTGGTCACATATCTCCAGCCAGATGACGTTATGTATTCCAAATCCTGAAACCATGTCAATGGGTTCTTGCTGTGTCTCGCTCTTACAAAACCGGTAGATGCACCTACTTTTTCATCAGCCAAAGGTTTTACTATCTCTTTCAGAGAATCTGTATCGACCATGGAATCTGCATCTAAAACAACAATGACATCGTTACTTGCGAGTTTGGCAGCAAAGTTTATTGCATTGGATTTTCCACCATGCTTGACCTGTATCAGTCTTACATCCCTGTTGTTTTTCGAAAATTCCTTCACTATCTTTGCAGTGCTGTCTGTCGATCCGTCATCTACCACGATTATTTCCTTTTTAGACGGGTAGCTTGCTTTCAATAGGCTGTTTATTGTATTGGATATAGACTTTTCTTCGTTGTGCGCTGGGAGTATGACAGAAATTTTAGGGAAAGGGGGTTTACCTGTAGCTCTTCTTGAAGGAAGAATAAATATAACTAGCCAAGATGTGTAAAGTAGAATCATTGAAGAATAAGTAATCACTGCTATAATGTCCGTCATCTGTACCACGTCTTGGTTCTTTTCAAGTTGCCTGACTTTGGAGTCCTGGAGAAAGTCATCTGTATGCCCAAAAATGCCCTGGCCAACGCAAATGTCAATACAATAGACAATAGTATACCCAAGCTTAATGTCGATACTATAACTGACTTGAACAAATATAATTTCTTTTCCTTTGCAAGTGCTACAATGCTTATTGCTATGAAACCTCCAGTCAATCCAAATATCTTTGCAAATCCTTCAAAATCTGTTAGTGTCAGAGGTCTTGGTGTTGCTAAAGACAGAGTAGCAAATCCGGCTATAGTCATGCCGATAATCAACGGCGCCGCAATGCTGCCTAATGTATTGTATGTTATTGCAACTCTTTGTGGCAACGATAGCTTTTTATGGAAAAATATGTCTTTAGCATAATCGACAAACACCCTTATCGTGCCGTAAGTCCATCTGGTCTGCTGCCTGAAAAATCCCATCAAAGTGAATGGCATTTCGCCGTTCGCTCTTACATTAGGCAAATAGACGCATTTGTATCCAGACAGTATTATCTTCATAGAAAGGTCGGCGTCTTCAGTCAAGCTATTTTCATTCCATCTACCCATCTTTAACAACACAGATTTCCTTATCGCATCGCCAGAACCACATAGCAAAGGCGTTCCTACACTATTATTGATAGGCAAAACCATCTGATGATGCATCATCATTGCTGCCGTTGCAAACTTTGTTATAAAATTCTGATCAGTGTTGACATATCCCATTCTAGATTGTGTATAAGCTACTTTTTCATCATCAATCATGGGTCTTACTATCTTTTTAAGGAATCCTCTTGAAGGTGTAAAGTCAGAATCTAGAACCACTATGAAATCGCCTTTTGTAAACTTCAGCAGATTGTTTAAAGCACCTGCTTTGAATCCTTTCCTAGATTCCCTCCTTATCACTCTGACTTTAGTCTTGTATTTCTTAGTGTACTTGTCCAAAATCTCTTTAGTATTGTCCTTGCTGTCGTCGGCGACTAAAATCTCAAACTTGTCCTTTGGATAGTCGAATTTCAGGCAGTGTTCTATGCATCTAGTAGCCACAGGGTCGTTGTAAACCGGTATATGTATTGAAACAAATGGCCAGTTTTTAACGCTCTTGTTGCTTAATTTCAATGCCTTTGGCTTATAGAAGATGCCGCTTAGTGCCAAGATGTAGAAAATCATCGAGAAAAAGGCTACAGGAGCCAAGAAAACCAGATAAACTGACAGCGCAGTCTCGTATATTCCCATATGAATAGTTTCGAAAGTTAAGATATATTAATTTGGTGCAAGACTAAATTTATGATGATTAAATGAAGACGTCCAAATCCGTGTATGCCATAGCCATAGTCATATCTATTGTATTCTACTTGTCAGGATTGTTTACAGGAGTTTTCTTCCAGAAATCCACCCTTCAGATAACAGAGGAAAAGCTCAATGAGGTGCAAAGAAGGCTGGAGAATGTTCAGCTCGAATATACATACCTTAATGTGATGGGCAATACTCTGGGATGCAACTTCTTGGGCGTTTTGGAGCAGCAGACATCCAACGACCTCTATTTGATAAGGAAAGAATTGGCAGATTTTGAAAACAAGAACGATAAGACGCAAGATTTTCTAGACTTGAAGAAGGATTATACTTTAGCTTCTGCGAGGGCATGGCTTTTGAATTCCTACATTGGCCAACAATGCGGGAGAAATGATGTCGTCATACTTTATTTGTATTCTGTGCCTTGCGATTTGTGCGTGGAGCAGGGCAAGATTATAGACGACATACGTGCAGAACTTTCCAATACCAGTCTAAATGTTTTCGTCTTGGATGTCAACATAGGCGAGCCAATAGTGAATGTAATAAAGGATGCATACAACGTGTCCACGACGCCATATCTTGTAATAGGAAACAGTACTTACAGAGGGTTGGTGGAAAAGCAAGAATTGATAAAAATCATCTCAGGATAAAATCACAAGTGTCAGAGTGCTAGCTAAACGGATATCCTTGTCTTTCATCAATTCATCCCTATAACGTTTGAGTGCAGAGTTGTTTTCATATTCGACCTCTATATGAACATCATACGCCCCGGTTACTATATGCGCCTCTCTCACATAATCTTTTGCTCTGATCGCCTTTAGGATGGAATCTGGGTTAGTCTGGTCTTTCAAAGAGGCAACTATATACGCCCTATTGTTGGCTGCCATAAATTAACTTCTATCATGAAATTATTTAAACGTTTAATTGACGGATTTAAATTCAAAACGACGCATAATTACTTTTAGGATGACAGTCATAGATTCGATGTTTGTAATGGCCAACATAACCACTACTTTAGTGAAGAGCATAGATTTTTATAATTTGATTTTGCCATTATTGATCTACACTCTTCTGATAGCTATATATGCTGTTTTCGTTTGGATATTTTACAAATCCTTATCCAAAAGGGATCTTTTCAAAATAAACCTCTTTGGCGGAGGCATTAGTAAGGCAGGCTATGTTTTGAAATATCTTATAATATTTCCTATTATGACTTTCTTATGGTTTGGAATACTTGCCTTAATACTATTCTTTCTCTCCAAAGTCCTCACAACAGAATCAATACTTCTAATATCGATAGCACTTATAGCAGCTGTAAGAACAACTGCTTATTATAGGGAAGAACTGTCCATAGATGTCGCTAAAATTCTCCCACTAGGACTATTGGCAGTATTCATTGTAGATCCAACATTGTTCTCATTGGATGTAGTTTACCAAAGATTTGTAGAACTTCCAAGTTTAGGAATACAGCTCTTTAATTACCTGCTCTTTGTAATACTTTTGGAGTGGTTCCTTAGGACTTTTTATGCAGTCAATAGACATTTCAAAAATAGGAAGGCATAACAATAGCAACATTACTTGACAGCTTTCTTTTTAGCAGTCTTCTTAGCAAATGCTTCTTTTTTCTTCCCCCAATCTTCCTTGCTCTTGCATTCATGATTGACACACATCCTGAATGGACGGCTTCCCTTTCTCCAGACCTGTATCATAGGCCATTTGCATGTCTCGCACTGTTTGTTCATTGTAGTTATTGTACCTACAGCTGGCAATGGGAATCCTGTCTGACATGAAGGTAGCCATTTCTTTTCCTTCCAGATGTCCTTACATTTACCCTTAATGCCGCCACAGATGTCGCACTTGCATTTGCATGCTGTTTTTGTGAAACTACATTTCTGGCATTTGAAATAACTTGAACATCCAACGAACCTTTTCTTGGTGAAAATAGAAAACAAAACCTTCAACAATCCTGTCTTGCAGTTCAAACATGTACCAAGAGTCCTTTCATCCTCCCTTGATATGCTCAAAGCTTCTCCAAGCATCTTGCCTATCTTCTTCTCGTTCTTCCTGAAATCCACAAGCAGATCCTTCAGAGTATCCTTGGCTTCGTTGACAACTATTTCCCTCTGTTTCTTCCCATTTGATATAAGATCCATTTCCTGCTCGAAAAATCTAGTCAGGTCTTCGCTCAAGACCTTTGGCGCATTGTCCTTCAATGCTTTAACTACAGCTTCCCCAAGTTTGGTCACCTGTATTGATTTTCCTATGATGTATTTTCTGTCATAAAGAGTCTGCAATATGTCCGCCCTAGTAGCTTTGGTACCAAGGTTTCTATCTTCTAATTCTCTCAATACTGATCCTTGAGAATATCTTCCTGTAGGTTCTGTGTGCTTTGATAAAAGTTCTGCCTTGTCTATCTTGATCTTGTCTCCGATTTTCATCTCTGGCAATATCTGCTCGTCCAGGCTCATATACTGTCCATATATCCTTGTCCATCCCGGTTCTATAGTCCTCTTGCCTACGATAGTGAACTTGTTGCCGTTCGCATCCAAAGAAACTGTATGGCTTTCCCTCAATGCGTCGCCTTCAAAGGCTGACAGAGTTCTCCTGACTATAAGATCATAAATCCTCTTTTGCTGTGCATTCAGCTTTTTCACGTCTGGAATCTCATGTGTGGAATACACGCTTGGGTGTGCCGGATCTGTCTTTACACCTTCTGCTGGAATAATCTTGTCTTTTTTCAATATCGCTTCCGCGAACTTTTTGTATTGAGGTATGCTTGCCAGCGCTTTGATTATCTTCTCATATCCGACTGATGGAGGAAGTTTCTGCGAAGACGATCTTGGATAAGAAATATAACCAGCCTGATAAAGACTTTCTGCAATGCTTAGAGTCTGTTTCGGCGAGAACTTGAACTGTGCATATGATTCTGTCTGCAGATCTGTCGTGTTGAACGGCGCAGGCGGCGATTGTTTATATTCCCTTTTTTTAACATCTTTGACCGTGGCGTTTTTCGCCTTGGATTTCTTCACTACATCTTCAGCTTTTTCTTTTTTCCAAACCTTGCTTTCCTCATAACCACCGATGAATTTCTTCCCATCTATTTCTACATGCAATTCAATCTGCCAGAACGGAGTGGACTTGAATTTTTTAATCTCAAGTTCGCGTTCATACAGCATAGACAATGTAGGCGATTGCACTCTGCCTGAAGATAAGATGGCAAATCCTTTGTTCCCACTGTTCTTCAACGATAGTGTGAGTGCTCTTGTCAGGTTTATACCCCACAGCCAGTCAAGTTCATGTCTTGTCAGTCCTGTCTCCACCTGATTGAAGTCTAAATGCTTGCTCATGTTCTCATAAGATTCAACAAGTTCGTCTTTTGTAAGCGTGGAGAACTTCATCCTTCTAGCATCTTTTTTGTCAGCAAGGAACCTAAGGACATTGAATCCTATGACCTCACCTTCCGTGTCGTAGTCTGTAGCTACAACATAATCATCCTTGTTTCCGACATTGTTCTTGACCACATCGTAATATTTCTTGGAAAATTCTGCATCTTTCCTTACTTCAAAACTAGGCTTCCATTCAGCATCGAACACAGGATACGTCCATCCTTTGCCTTTGTTTACAGGATTAAGATTGAACAGATGGCCTACTGCACAAACAACTATATGTTTCTTCCCTTTGATTGAAAGTTCATAGAAGTTAACCCCAGCTTCGCTGGTATGTTTCTTCAAGCTGTTCTTGTCTGCCAGAGCCTCTGCTATCCTTCTTGACGCATCAGGTTTTTCTGTAATTATTACGACTGCCATTAAACCACATCTGTCCTGTTAGTATATAATATAGAGGAGAAATAGTTTTAAAAGCTTTACTCTAGCACTATCGGGCTTATTGTAGCGTTCTGGCGGAGCATTATTTCAAGAGCACCCATCCTGGTCTCAAGCTCCATGACCTTTTCGATGATCTGCTTTATCTGCATGTCCATTATAGGTTTTTGTATCTCAGAAAGCCTCTTATACAAGGATTGTTTCACATCTTTCACCTTTTCATCCAGTCTGTCTTCTAGCCTACCCATGGCTGATTCCATATCTATGGAAATATTTTCAGGCCTTAGTTCATCAAGTCTTTTTTCAATCTCAATGACCCTCTTGCCTATCTCTGATTCATAATGGGAAACATCTGTAGTCATTTCATTGAACTTTTTCCTTGCTTCATTGTTGTCAGCCTTTACTTTGTCCATTTCACTAATCAGGTCTGACACATTTTCCAAGGACTTTGACATATCCATCTCCATCTTCTTGTACTTGTCCATCCTTTCGTTTACACTGTCGTAGAAAATCTCTACTCTAGCTGCTTGTTTTGCTACATCCTCTGCCATGCTCGTTATTTTATCAATCTCGCCAGTCGTGCTTTCATGCAAGTTTCTCACTTCATTAACAGCTTCATTCAATTTTTGGTCAATGTTTGCATCGAAATCCCCCTTCGCTTTCTTAAGGTCTCTTACTATCTTTTCGAAGAATGTCATTGCCTGCTTGGAGAAGAAGTTGACGTTGTAAAGCTTGTCGTTTATCATGTCCTTGAGCGCGAGCGTGCTAGAATGAAGTTCGTCCAAGCCTTGATGTCTCTGGTTGAATTCGTCAATCTTCCCACCCACTTCTTTCATGTCCGCTTCCAGGTTCTCCATGGCAGACGCCTTGCTTTCCATGTCCCTGTACATAGAGTAGACTTTTTCCATGAGTATGTTGGTGTTTGCTTGAAGCGTCCTCAACTCGTTTGACTTCTCAATAACAGATCTTTTTACATCTTCCACATTTTCCATGTCCCTGAGCTTTTCCACCAAAGGCTTTACGGATTCCATGTCAGATTTAAAATCGTTAAGCACCCGTTCTATCATGCTTACCCTTTCTATGTTCGCTCTCCAATCGTCTTTTATCTCCCTGAGTTTGTTTGCTTCTATCTCGGACAGGCTTTCCTTTATCTCATCCTTTTCTTTTACTGTCTGATTCAATGTGTTCTCCAAAGAAACAATCTTGTTTATCTTTGCTGCAAGTTCGTTCTTCATGTCTTTTGTGTCCGAAGAAATCCTATCAACATCTGCCTGAAGTTCTCTTACAACACTTATCGTTAGTTCTACATCCTCTACCTTTTCCAATGCGGGTTTCATTTGATTTATTCCTTCTGAAAGATCGATTATGCTTTTTTCAATGTTTTCTATCTTGTTTATGTTTTCCACCCACTCTGACCTAACCTTTCCAAGCTCTTCATTGGTATTGGATATCTTGCTATCCAGGTCATTCTTCATCTCAGCAAAATTTTTGAAGCCGTCCAAGTTTTCTATGCTTTCCACGACTATGTTTGGCATGTCGTCAAAAACTGATTTGAATTTAGCCAAATCCATCGAGACCTGTCCCACCGTCCTTTCAAAATTCTGTATCCTTGTAAGATTTCCTGTCCACTCTTCTTTCAATCTTCCTATTTCCTCAGCACTTTTCCCAACTTTGTCTTCTATGTTCTTTTTCATCTCAGCAAAATTTTTGAATGCATCCATGTTTTGCAATGTGTTAACTACAAGTTCGGGCACATCGGTTATAGTCTCCCTGAAAGTGTTCAGATTATCTGTGATATCATTGAAGTTTGTCTCTATCTTTGCAATCTTCTGTGAGTAGTCTGTCCAATCCTGTCTTATCCTGCCTATTTCAGAATCCATCCTTACGCCAAAATTCTGCATGCTTTGCTGCAACGAGTAGAAGCTTTCCTTTATCTCGCCTATCTTGTTGAGTTCCGGCAAACCTCTGGCTATGATGTCCTGTCTCAGCATATCTATCTTCGGTATGACTGCATCCATCTGGTCCAGTTTTGATTGGAAAACAGTTATCGACTGAGCCACTTTCCTTATCATGTCAAGCGATGGCTCTATTTCCACAAGCAATGAATTAAGCCTCTTCAATTCTGGCGTAGCCTTTACTCTTTCCTGTATGCCTTCAATATCCGGTACCAGTCTTTCCATCTGCGAAAGCCTCTGTTCAAGTGTCGATAAAAGGTCGGGTATCTGTTCCATTGTGTGATGAACGTTCTCTATTCCCGTCTTCAAACTTCTTATGACTTTCATTTCAGGCATTTCTCTTATCTTTTCCTCCATATCGTCGACTCTCAGGACTTTTTCCTCCATCTCGTTGAATTTCGTTTCAAACCTTGGGAAAAGCTGTGTCACTCTTTGTATGTTCTGTCTCAAATCATCAAGATCATCTCTGAATTTCCAAACCTCCTTTATCTCAGGCATGCTCCTCATGTTCTCTTCCAGGTTTGGTACAGTGTTTTCAAGATAAGTTAGCCTTTGTTTCATGTTGTTAAGCGAGCCCGGCAGATATTCTATGCTTGTCCTTATGTTTTCCAAGTCAAGCTTCAAGTCAGTTATCTCCCTCAATTCAGGAATATTGTGCAATACGTTCTGTATGTTCTTTACATCCACCATTGCCATGTCTATTGCTGCAAGCTTTGCCTCGACGTTTGCTATCCTTTGTCCAAGTTCTGGCGGCAGTTGTGCTGTTACCTGCGCTCCTCCTTCCAATAAATTCTTAAGTTCTATCACTCCTGCCTGTTCTACCATTATCAGATCTTCTATGTCTTCCAGTCTTTTCTCGAATTCTTCAGGAGTCTGCGGTTTTGGTGCATCTACTATCTTTTCTATCTCGTCAAGCCTTGATTCCAAGTCTTTTATCTTCTCTTCAGGAATAAGGGCAAATTCCCTATCTAATTTGTTCGGCTGTCCAACTGGTTCTTCTGGCAAGGATTCACCTATATAATTAACTATGATTCTTTTTTATTATATCTTTTGCGTATGACTAGATTACTTGAAAACTATCCTTACAGCCAAAGAAACATCATCCTTCTTGATTGTGACCCTTTTTGCATGATGTGAAGCAGCTACTGCTTGCATAGCCAGTTTGCCTGCCATTTCCATGAATGTTTCTCTCAGTTCCTGGCTTGCCGATTCTGCTACCCTTTCAACACCCGCATGTTTGGCTATCTTTTCAAAAGGATGTATAGGAAACGTGCTTGCCATGATTATAGATTGTCAGGATTTGCTTAAATGTGTTTATGCCCCTGTTGGGATTTGAACCCAAATCGTTAGCTCCGCAAGCTAATGTCCTATCCAAGTTAGACTACAAGGGCATTATAGTAAGTTTAATAAAGTTAATGGTAAATAGATGTATATGAAATGCACCAGTTGCGGGACGGATTCATTGGCCAGGAAGAACTTTGTCAGGTTCATGTGTCCTAATTGCATGGAAACAGAGATAGTCAGATGCTTCAACTGCAAAGTCATGTCCAACAGGTATGAATGTGTCAAATGCAAGTTCATTGGGCCATAAAGCTATTATTCTTAATAATTACAAATTATTCTTATGGAAATGCCAAAACTGCTGACTGAAGTAGAGCTTACAACGAAGTTCAAGAAAGATGAGATAGACGATGATACGATAGGACATATTCTGGATGCCGCGTCACATGTTCCTTCTGCAGGCAACCTACAGCCATGGAAATTCATTGTTGTAAAAGATGAGGATCTAAAGGAAAAGCTGTCAAAAGCCGCATTGAATTTGAATTTTATAAAAACTGCTCCAGCCGTAATAGTCATATGCGGCGATGTTGAAAGGGCTTACAGCAAATATTCTGTCAGAGGCGAGAAGCTCTATGTCGTACAGGATATAGCATTTTCTTCTTTAATGGTCTATCTTGCATGCAGGTCTCTTGGACTTGGATGTTATCTGGTAAGAGCATTTGAAGAGGAGGAAGTCATCGACATGCTAGAAATACCCGATGGCGTCAGGCCGTTTGCAATCATCCCGATAGGCCACCCGGAAAGCAAAGGCGAGTCGGTCAATATAAATCCTTTTGAAGACGTTACTTTCATAGACAAGTATGGCAGTGTAGTCGACAAAAGCCTTTTCTACAGTGAAACCATGTCTTTGGAAGAGAAATTCAGGAAAATGGCAGAAAAGAGAAAAAAGAAATAGAGCTTTATTATTGAAAGTCAAAAATAATTATAATGGTATATTCTAGCGAGATAGAAAGGATTTTAAAAAACAGGAAGATAAACGTAGGCGATACGATAAGCATCTCGAAGGACGGAAAGACCTACGAAGGAATCTTACTTCCGAGGATAGAATTAGGAGACACTCATTCTGTAGTTTTGAAGCTGAACAATGGATACAACATAGGTATAAGATACGGGAAAGGCGTAAAGATAGAATTGTTGGAAAAAGGCAAGCCAGTAGAACTGAAACATAATCCGATAGAAGTGCAGCATGACCCAAACAAGTCCACAATATCCATTCTAGGATGTGGCGGAACTATCGCAAGCAGAATAGAATACAGGACAGGCGCGGTCTTCCCAGCATTCTCGCCAGGAGACCTTTTGCATTCTTTTCCAGAACTCAAGCACATAGCCAACATAAGAGGAAGGAAACTTTTCGATCTGTTGTCAGAAGACATAACTACTGATCATTGGAAGATTATTGCAGAGGAAGTTGCAAAGGAAATTAAGACTGGTGTGGACGGTGTAGTGTTGATGCACGGCACAGATACGATGCATTACACATCTGCAGCCTTGAGTTTCATGTTGCAGAACCTTCCAGTACCAGTGGTCTTGGTAGGCTCTCAAAGAAGCAGCGACAGAGGAAGTAGCGACAATATGATGAACCTAGTTTGTTCTACATTGACAGCCGCAACTTCTGACATAGCTAATGTAAGTGTTTGCATGCACGGCACTACATCTGATGATTTCTGTTATGTGCATTCTGGAGTTAAAGTAAGGAAGATGCACACCAGCAGAAGGGACGCCTTCCAATCCATCAATGCTTCTCCTTTCGCAAAAGTCTGGTTCGAGGACAAGAAGATAGAATATCTGAGGAATGATTTCTTGAAAAGAGAGAAAGGAAGGAAAATGACAGTCGATACAAAATTAAATTCCAATGTCGCACTTGTATACACTCATCCTGGAATAAAGCCGGAGTTCATCGAAAGTTTGAGGAGACATTATGATGGTGTTGTCATTGCAGGCACTGGTCTTGGGCATGTTCCAGCGAATGCTTTCAAGGACAAGTTTGCAAAAAGTTTGCTCCCTTCATTGAAAAGTCTGATAAATTCCGATATACCAGTCGTCATGGCACCGCAGACAATCTATGGAAGAATAAACTTGAATGTTTACACAGCAGGAAGATTGCTTGAAGAGATTGGAGTCATAGGAAACTTGTGTGACTGGCTGCCTGAAGTCGCTTATGCAAAATTGATGTGGGTCTTGGGCAAGACCAAAAAGATGGACAACGTAAGAGAAATGATGCTTACAAATGTTGCCGGGGAAATCTCGAAGAGATCAGAGGTCGATTAGATGG
Source organism: archaeon (assembly GCA_035289185.1). Classification (GTDB taxonomy): domain Archaea; phylum Aenigmatarchaeota; class Aenigmatarchaeia; order CG10238-14; family SCSR01; genus DATDXT01. The sequence continues at coordinate 18,753 of DATDXT010000072.1, forward strand.
GCATTGACTACAAGTCTGTAAAACTGAGAGTTGGTCTTGAATTGCACGTGCAACTTAATACAGTTCATAAACTTTTCTGTAACTGTTCGACAGCTATGAAGGAAAAAGACGCTGAAAGAATACTGCAGAGAAGACAACACATAGTCGCAAGCGAGCTTGGCGATGTCGACAGGGCTGCACAGTATGAATTTTTAAGACACAGATCATTCAACTATCAAATTTTTCCAAAAGAAGTATGTCTTGTCGAGTCGGACGAAGAACCTCCGCATGAAGTAAACAAGGAAGCGTTAGATGTAGCATTGAAGATAGCTATCATGTTCAACTGCCATGTGCCGGACGAGATTCATGTTATGAGGAAAACTGTCATCGATGGTTCCAATACAGGCGGATTCCAGAGGACCATGATAGTAGGTATGGGAGGATGGATAAAATACAAAGACAAAAGAGTTGAGATATCCCAAATAAGCTTGGAAGAAGATGCATCTGCAATTGTGCCTAATGAAAATGGCAAAGTAACTTTTAGATTGAACAGGTTAGGAACTCCATTGGTGGAGATAGATACAGGTATTCTTGAAGGATTTTTACCAGAAGAAGTGCAGGAGATTGCTTCAATGATGGGACTGATTGCCAAGTCTACAGGAAAACTGAAGAGAGGACTGGGAACGATAAGGCAGGATGTGAATGTAAGCGTGAAAGGCGGAAACAGAGTTGAAATAAAAGGTGTTCAGGATCTAGGATTGATGGACAAAGTCATAGAGTTCGAAGCTAACAGGCAGCTTGCACTTATACAAGAAGGTAAACGAGTAGACGAAGAGACAAGGGCTGCAAAAGAAGATGGAACTACTGTCTTCAACAGACCTTTGCCTGGTTCTGCGAGGATGTATCCAGAGACCGATGTGGAGCCAGTTGTTGTTGACAGGAATAAACTGGAAGAGATCAAGAAAGCATTGCCAGAGACATGGGATAAGAAGATGGAGAGGTTCAAGAAAAGTCTAGGACTGTCAGAACTTTTGGCAAAGGAGATAGTGCGTTCAAACTATCTTGATTTGTTCGAGAAGATAACCTCCAGCTTGAAAGTCGAGCCTACCATAGTTGCGAACACTTTCACTTCTGTCATAAAGGATTTGGAAAGAAGAGGCAGGATAAAGCATGATAATCTTGAGGAGAATGTTTTTATGGATATTTTCAATCATCTGCAAAAAGGCAAGCTATTCAAGGAAGCAATACCTGATGTGGTAGACCACTTGTTCAACAATCCTGGGGAAAGTCTGGATGTAGCATTGAACAAACTCCGTCTAGAGCCTGTGACCAAAGAAGAGTTGGATAAAGTAATACATGAAGCAGTCTCTTCTACAAAAGAATTCGGAAAAGTCATGAACATGGTTATCGGTAAGTTAAGAGGAAGAGTAGATACGAAAGTTGCTATGGAAGAGATTAAAAAGAAACTTAAGTCTTAGAATGATTTGACCAATATTTGTATTGTTGATTGTTATATGCTGAATAATATTTTTGCTGTCTCATTTCTCTGCTAGGCAAATCCATTTCTGCAATTGTTATGTCTGCCATACCCATGTCCCTCGCAAGAGAGGATGTAAGTTGTCTGACCACATCTTCTGAAGCATCTGGATTTATGTGATGTACGATTTCATGCAATGTAACCTTTTTAGTTTTAGGACCATCTTTACCATCATAAGCTTTTGGATCTATCCTGACGTTTCTTGAATAGACATCATTGTATTGAAATCCATGTGATAAACCATAAGTGTGGTCACCGCATTCGCCAACAGAAATATTCAAATTAGACTTGTAATCAATCATAATAATCATTTGCATGAAAACTCATATAAGCTTTAAACTAAGACTTAAATAGATTAATCCGGCATTTAATTTAATGACAGTTAAGAGAGATAATTTTGAAGAACAGCTCAAGTTAATAGACACAGCTAAAGAATATTGCAAAGATGAATTAGGATTCAATTGCGGTAACATGTTTACAAAAATAGCCAGTGATAAAGATTTGCCAGAGCAGCAATTCTATATGTTGTGGTCAAGTCCTAAAGATAGAATATTTATTCCACATGGATTGTTGAGTAAGGATTCAAAAGTGTTAGAAAAATATCAAGCAGAAGATGTAGACTACCATTTAAGAGAAGCAGAAGTATACGCCGACAAAAACATACCAATAACAAAATCTCTTTTAGAACAAGATGCAAGCAGAATAGTCGGTGCAGTATGTCATGAAGTTTGGCATATTAATGTAAAGACTAAGACTTATCAAGATAAGCATGGAAAAAATTATATAAAAGGTTTGCCAAATGACGGCTTTTTATTAGACGAAGCAATTGGTGTAGAATTTTACATAAGTTCTGCCCAAAATATAATTTCTAGGATATATGGTAAAAATTCCATACAATATAAAAGAGTCATTTCAATAAACAATTATTATACAACTTTAGCTAAAAAATCCATACTAATCGATAACCTACAGGAACTTTATGTTAAAAGATTACCGCATGCTAAAGACCTATTTGTTAAAAATTACAAATCATTTAATTTCCCTGAACGTTACGATACTTACGAATCAGAAGATGATGTAAATAATGCTGAATTGGGTGAAGAATATTCATACTTCCGGTTTTATCCAATTGCCAGAAGAATTTCTAAAAATTTAGGTTTGAAGGAATCTATACCAGTGTT
>DATDXT010000073.1:0-4041 GCA_035289185.1 archaeon
ATGGACCTGAATTTTTGTTGGACAACAGGCATCTTTGGATAAGAAGCAGGAAGATGCACAACATATTGAAAATAAAATCGTCTGCACTTAGCCTGGCAAGGGAATGGTTCGAGAAGAACGATTTCACAGAATTCCATTCGCCTATATTTACTGGCTCGGCATGTGAAGGTGGTTCGACATTGTTTGAAGTAAACTATTTTGGGAAGAAAGCATACCTTACACAGTCATGGCAGTTGTACGCAGAAGCTGCGATTGCTGGATTGGGAAAGATATACACAATAGCTCCATCGTTCAGGGCAGAGAAGTCAAAGACAAGAAGGCATCTTACAGAGTTCTGGCATCTTGAAGCAGAACTTCCTTTCTGCGATGTGGAAGGGTTGATGAAGGTGGAGGAAAGTCTGATAAGCCACATATGCCAGAAGATAGCAGTGAAGCATGCGAAAGAACTGAAGGAACTTGGAAGGGATGCGCAGGACTTGCTGAAAATAAAAGCGCCATTTCCAAGAGTAAGCTACGACAAGGCGATAGAGATGCTGAAGGGGGATGGAGTCAAGATAAAATGGGGTGAGGATATGGGAGCAGATGAGGAAAAGATATTGACCAGAAGATTCGACACGCCGTTTTTCGTGACGCATTATCCTAGAGGAATAAAAGCATTCTACCACAAGCCTGATCCGAAGAATCCTGACGTGACATTGAGCGTTGATATGCTCGCACCAGAAGGATACGGCGAGGTAATTGGAAGCGGACAGAGAGTTGATGATTATGACGAGCTGTTGAAGAGGATAAAGGAAGATGATTTGAATCCGAAAGACTACCAGTGGTATCTGGAATTGAGGAAGTGGGGTGCAGTAGAACATTCCGGCTTCGGTCTAGGAGTTGAAAGATTCGTGGCCTGGATATGCAAGCTGAAACACATAAGAGATGCTGTAGGATTTCCAAGACTGATCAACAGGATTTATCCTTAGAGACAATTTAAACATCAAGGTACAAATTTTAATCGATGCCCATACAAAAGAAGAAAAGAGAATATATTCTCGGATACAGACTTGGTAAATTCATCAAAAAAAGATATGGTTCTGAAGAAAATCTTCTGATGCTTGAGATAGGAGGACAGGATTTTCCTGTAGTGCCTTATTCTGTGGATATGGAAAACAATCATCTGATACAGATAGATGTCGATGAAAAAAGCTTGGATATAAACAGGCATCTGACAAAGAAGATTCCAAACATAGACTACATTCATGCATCTGCCCAGTCAAGCACAATGTGCGAGAGTATACCTTTTGAAAAAGGATACGACTTGCCTTTCAAGCCCAATACTATAGACAACATATTCCTTCTGCATTTTCCAATGTATGGAGATGATGATGCATCTTTGAAGGATTTTTTCTCTGATCTATACAGAGTGCTGAAGAAAGATGGGGAAATATTCGTATATCCAAAACTTAACAGACATAAGCCTCTTGAAAGGATTTTTTATGTAAAGATGTACATGATATCCAAGATGGGACTGACAAATGAAAATCTGGGGACATTAGACAGAAGATATCTGATGATATTGAAAAAGGTGTAGCTATCTTCTATGCTTCCTGTAAACAAAAGTCGCGACGAGTACAGAAGATCCGGCCAATAAGGAAACAGAATTCGTCAATATCAATGGCATGTTATTTATAACCAGACCGTAGATTAGCCATGTTGCAAAACCGACTAGAAGAATGATGTAAGTTACGATTGATATGTCGTGTGAGCTTTTTCTCTTTACTATCCTATATGCCTGTGGTATGTAACTCAAGGACATGCTTAGTCCAACTATAGTCACCACGATTGCTAGAATATCTATGAATGCCATTAAAATAATTATTATACAACTTGAATTAAAGGACCCGTGCGGTAACTTGGATAACCGGCAAACATTTGGCCGATGGCTTCGGATGCCGATGATACGATTAGTATCATTCAGGGGTTACCTTGAGATAGGGGTTCAAATCCCTTCGGGTCCATCAAAATCTAAACCTATTGAGTTTGAATTAACCTTCAATTTCGCGACATGCACGCCTCTGACAACATAATAAACTATGAATATCAGTACGATGGTCATCGGCAGCGCTATGAATGGGAAGCTCAATGCTGTCATAGTTCCTATCTCCTGCGTAAATTCTTTCGTTCCTGCAGGGCTCTTTACGATTACTTTTGCAAGAGTGTAGTTGAGTGCGGCGGATACGAAGAAAGACGCGGCAAGCATGTAGTTGGATAGAATTAGTCTTTTCTCCAGCAAACTTTCTGCACCTTTCTTTTTCAGCGACTTGCGTATTTTTTTCATGTCCATCACACCACCGAACAATGTCTTAATGACAGACACGCCAGATTTCTGAGCGCCTATGACAGCTAATCCTATTATCAGCGGTATGCTCGCTTCTTTTACAGCCACAGCGTCCGGTCCAAGGCCGAAAATGCCTATGCTGCCAGTAAGCAGAACGCTGGCAAGGCCGATGGCGGAAAATATGTTTTTTCTCCTCGCAACAAGGAGATCGTATATGCCATAAACAGCAGGAAAGGCGATTGCAATCAAAATAGCATTCAACGCACCAAGCTCTTCAGTGAACCGCGTCATTATAACAACGGGAATAACAAGATTTATCGCTATGTTCTGGAGTGCACCTCCTTTAGTTTTTTGTTTCTCTGTCGTCTGCATCACTGACTGGCTTGAGATATCTTAATATTATAAACATCTTAGCAAATTATTATCTATGGTATCGAACAGAGCCAAACTGTTTATTGTACTATCGTTATCAGCAATAATCTTTGTAAGCGGATGCACCCAAACGACTCCGCAACCCGAAGTCACGTTCAATGCATGCAGTGCAGGAGAAAAGGTCTATGCCAAACTCAATACCACTTTTGGAATGATGGAAGTCGAGCTTTATCAGAATGCAGCTCCAAAGACTGTTGCAAATTTCATAAATCTTGCCGAGTCGGGCTTCTATAACAACCTGGTCTGGCACAGAATAGTCAAAGGCTTTGTAATCCAAACAGGAGACCCGATCACAGTAAACGGTGGCGGCGACAAATCCCTTTGGGGAACAGGAAAGTCATCTCGGACAGTTCCTCTTGAGATATGCGACTCCCTTCACAACAATGCAGAATATCTTGGCATGGCACGTTCCTCTGACCCCAACAGCGGAAGCTCCCAGTTCTACATAAACCTGGCAGACAACACGCCTCTGGATGGACAGTATACAGTGTTCGGAAAGGTTATAGGTGGTATGGATGTTGCTCTTGCTATAAGTAATGTTCCGGTCGACTACCAAGACCAGCCGATCGACTTAGTTTTCCTCACCAGTGTTACAATTTCCAATAATCCATGATTGGTAAATTGTCTAGAATATTCGCTCTATAGATTATCTTTGTAGTCATCATCAAATTAAATTCTATCTAGTCCATTTAAAAAAGACAAAACCAGATTATATTTATGAAACTCAATCATGTGATTGTCATTTCATTGATTGCTGTTGTCATCTTAAGTGGCTGCACAAAAATGGACGATGGTTATAAAAATAATTCTGATAGTGTTTCTAAACAAGGCTCCATTTTTTCCAACATATTTAAAAATTCTGAAAACATAGGATGCAGCGGCAGTGGTTCTGTAATGTTTAAAACAAGTCCTATGAATCTTGAAGATGTAAGTATGATTTTACCGATGGGCCTTATGATCGGCGGCCATGTAACTCCCATAGACCACATGTATTTCTCACCCATCAATTTCCAATCGGCACCAGACACATACGATGTATATTCCATAGGTAAAGGTGTGATAACTCAGATAGGTCTTGAAGGACCGCCTGTCGAACCTAATGTAAAAGTTTCCAACAAATACAGGCTTGTGATTTACTACACATGCGACTTCTATGCAATATACAATCTTATAACAAGCCTTTCTCCGAGAATTTTATCGATTACCGATGAGATAGCTCCAAGATCTAACATAGGTACTAACATACAGGTGGAAGACGGCGAACTGCTTGGGAAGATAGGAGGACA
>DATDXT010000074.1:0-16232 GCA_035289185.1 archaeon
CAGCTCATGAAAAAGAAGACCAGCAGCAAAATCAACGGCATGGGAGTTATAAACATGATTACGATTGCCATTATCAAAACAAAAATGCCGCCAGCTGACAAGAACAAAGTCAGAGTGTCTATGTTGGAAGATGTCAGAGTAAAGTAAAGCTGTATCATCAATGGTAAAAATGCTAGAATCGCAAGTAGGCTCGGCACTTTTTCAAACGGTCTTAAAAGAGCTGCTATAGTGATGACTCCAAAAATTGCTCCTGATGCACCAATCAAAGGTGTGCTGAAAGACACATTGGTAAACAATCTTCCAACTGAATCCAATAGCAATGTAATGAGACCGCTGCCGAAATAGATGGTAAGGAAATTCCATTTGCCAAGTACCTGTTCTATGGTTAAGCCCGCTATCAAAAGGAAGACTATGTTGAAGATAAGATGAATCAAATCGGCATGTATGAACAGATATGTTACGATTGTCCAAGGCTGTGGATGTGCGGGTGTAAACCCGAAAATGTTAGAATATAGACTTATGTTCATCTGTGAAAACGGGTAAATGGCAAGAATCAGCATGAAAAGGGCAAATGTTGCAACTGGGAAATATTCTTGATCTTTAACCATTAGGAATTTCTTCATTAATTATCTTTCTGCTGACAATATCTTAAAAATTAAAGTTTCTTATTTGCATGTGCCATCTGACTGGCATACAAAGTTACTTGGATAGGTATTGGAGTATTGTGTATTACATTGGTATACAGGACCACTTGCAGATTGAAGGGTGCTTATAGAACATGAACTGGTATACTGAATACAGCTACCAGTACTGTTGGTAGCGCATGTTGGTTGGCATCCTGTAGTACGACAGTCTGTTAGGGTTGGAGAATTGGTTGGAGAATTTATATTAGTTGGAGAAGTTACTTTAGTTGGAAATCCTAAACCACCGACAATCTGATTCAACTGGTCGCCATTTTGGTTAAGCATTGTAAAATTGACAACAGAAAAGACAGCTGCTACTATTACACCTGCTACTATCAAGAACTCCAATTTTCTACTTAGTTTGAACTTGAACATGATAAAAATAATATGGGGGGGGATATAAATAGCTTTTAAAACATCCTTCTAAAAGGCATGGAAGTAAATATTTATATTCGTGTAAAAAAACATTTGGTTATAGTTTAGGGGTAATTTGATGTATTCATCACTGACAATCGCAATGGCATCCGCTGTAGTAGCATTGCTGTTTGCAGTCTTTGCTGCGGTCAAGGTGTTGAGGATGAAACCAGGCACTCCTAAGATGATCGAGATAGCAAAGGCTATAGAATCTGGTGCTAAGGCTTTCCTAAAGAGAGAATACATGACCATTTCCATTTTTGTTGTTGTCTTGGCAGCTGTCTTCTATCAAGTTTTCGGCTATATAACATCTTTATCATTCGTCCTTGGTGCTGTCCTGTCTGCTTTGGCTGGAGCTATAGGCATGTTGATTTCTGTGAAAGCAAATGTAAGGACCGCCAATGCCGCATCAAGAGGATTGTCTCATGCATTGAGCGCTTCCTTCTTAGGCGGCAGTGTAACTGGATTTGCTGTTGTCGGTCTGGGTCTTTTGGGTGTTTCTGTTTTGTACTTTTTCTATCCAAATCCAATGCAGATAATAGGATTCACTTTTGGAGCTAGCTTGATAAGTCTTTTTGCAAGAGTAGGAGGTGGGATTTTCACCAAAGGAGCTGACGTAGGAGCAGACCTTGTTGGAAAAATAGAGAAAGGAATTCCAGAAGACGATCCAAGAAATCCTGCAGTGATAGCTGATAATGTTGGTGATAATGTCGGTGACTGTGCAGGTATGGCCGCTGACCTGTTTGAATCTTATGTTGTAACAATCATTGCTGCTTTGCTTTTAGGACTCGCATCTGGAAATCTGATACAGCCTTTCTTGATGAGCGCTATAGCTATTTTCGCATCTATTGTCGGGACATTCTTTGTCAAGACAAACAAGGCAGACTCAAACGCGATATGGCATGCGCTTTACAAGAGCATCCTAGTCACATCTTTGGTGGCAGGAATAGGATTCTTTGGCCTGTTCTATTATCTGAACCAGATGAACTTTTTCTACGTCTCTTTGATGGGATTGTTGACAACAGTCGCAATCGGATTTTCAACAGAACATTACACAGGCAGAGACAAGAAACCAGTTAGGGAAATAGCCGAAATGTCAAAGACAGGAGCGGGCACTAACATAATCGCTGGAATCGCGATTGGCATGAAGAGCACTTTAGTTCCAGTAATCATGATCTCGCTTGCAATACTTGTTTCTTATTATTTCGCTGGCGTTTATGGAATAGCACTTGCAGCAGTAGCAATGCTTTCAACAACAGGCATCGTAGTTGCAGTGGATTCTTTTGGTCCTATCGCTGATAACGCGGGTGGTATAGCTGAGATGTCAAAAATGTCTGCAAGAGTAAGGAAGATAACAGATCCATTAGATGCAGTAGGGAACACAACAAAAGCTGTAACAAAAGGTTATGCAATCGGTTCTGCCGCACTTGCTGCCCTGTCTCTTTTTGTCGCATTCGCAGAAGCTACAGGATTAACTAGCATAAACATAATCAGTCCTACAGTTGTCGTCGGGCTGTTCATTGGCGGTATGCTTCCATTTTTGTTTTCTTCATTGACAATGCGTGCAGTCGGAAGAAGTGCTTACACAATTGTCGAAGAAGTAAGAAGGCAGTTCAAGGAGATACATGGATTGATGAGTGGAAAAGCGAAACCAGATTATGCAAAATGTGTCGACATAAGCACGAAAGGTGCGATAAGGGAATTGGCATTGCCTGCTTTGATTGCTGTGATTTCTCCGTTGATTGTCGGTTTTGTTTTAGGACCAGAAGCTCTAGGTGGATTGCTTGCAGGTTCAATAGTCACAGGATTATTGCTTGCCATAACCATGACTACAGCTGGTGGTGCTTGGGACAATGCGAAGAAGTTCATTGAACTTGGAAATTTTGGCGGCAAGGGAAGCGATGTTCATAAGGCAGCTATTGTAGGAGATACTGTAGGAGATCCATTTAAGGATACGGCAGGACCAAGTTTGAATCCATTAATTAAAGTTTTAAACACAATTTCTATTTTGTTTGCAACACTTATAGCAACACATGCTTTACTTTAATCTGCTGTTTTTAATTTCATTTCTAAGTGCGACAACTATCTAGCGTCCATTTCCGGTGAGTTTACATATGACAAAGGAGGCAAAATACGTCTTTTTTAAACTTTAAAAGCATAAAAACAAGTAATTATTAAACCTAATTACAAAAGTGATTTCATGTACAAATTAATAACAATATCGGACACAATAAGAGTGCCTCCAGAAAGGATGAACCTAGATGTAGACGAAGCTGTATTGAAATCTGCGGCTGACAAGTATGAAGGATTGCTTGATAACAGGATTGGCGTAGTTGTTGCTGTAACGTCGGTCGACAATGTAGGCGACGGGAAGATAATGGCCAACGATCCTGGCGTGCATTACAAGTCACAGTTCAAGATTTTAATATTCAAGCCTGAGCCGCAAGAACTTTTACATGGCGAGGTTGTTGACAATGCAGAGTTCGGAGCTTTCATAAGGGTTGGTCCTTTAGACGGACTTGTACACATCTCTCAGATAATGGACGATTTCATCAGTTATAACAACAAGACTGCAACCTTCTACGGAAAGGAGAGCAAGAGGAGTTTGAAGGAAGGAGATCTTGTAAGAGCGAGAGTCGTTTCTGTAAGCTTCGGCAAGACTGAGACTAACAAGATTGGATTGACGATGAGACAGACCGGTCTTGGAGCTGTCCACTGGATAGAAGCTGAGAAAAAGAAAACTATACGGACTGAAACCAAGGAAGTGAAAAAGGAGAAGAAGTAATTATGGTAAAAAGGATGAAAGTCTGCAGGAACTGCAAGAGATTCACTGATGAAAAGATGTGTCCTAATTGTAAATCGAACGACCTGTCTCCAAGCTGGAAGGGAATGGTCATTATTTTGAATTCTGAGAACAGCGAGATTTCCAAAGTATTGAACACCACAGAGAAAGGAAAGTATGCTATCTATGTTGGATGAATTGTTTATCTTTGATAATCTTCTTCTCTGACTCTATATGGATATACTGGAACAAAGCTAGGAACAGTATTTACTCTTTTCATACGAGGCGCACCATAGACAACATATCCTTTATCGTCTTTCTCTTCAAGTAGCAAAATGTAATTTTTACACAATCTTTTAACTATAGGATTGTCCTGTATTCTTACACCTTTGATTCTGAATATCTCGCCGAGTATGCTATAGCCTTCTTGTATTAGATCTTCACGCAACGTTTTATGGTTGAAAACTTTTCCAGAATAGTACTTTATAGTCCCAGCCGCTTTTTTGACACTTTTAACTACTGAATTGTCCATTTCCTTCATTTAAATTTAGTTGATGTGTCATTTAAGTTTTGGAATAGAAGAACATTGTACAATACTTTCAAGGAGTCAGTCTTGTTCTAGTTCTTGGGAACATAGTTGCTTCTTGAATATTGCTTAAACCGCATATCTTGGCAGTAAATCTTTCCAATCCTATAGACCAACCGGCATGGGTTGGACTGCCATATCGAAAAGCATCTATATAGAATTTGAAGTCATCTGGATTCAAATCTTTAGACTTAATCTGTTTGATGAGAAGATCTGGATCATGTATCCTTTGTGTGCCGGAAGAAATCTCTAAACCTTCATAGATGAGATCAAATGCCCTGCATATCTGCGGGTCGTCTGGATTGGGCATGGCATAGAAAGCCTTTATCTCAGTAGGCCATTCCTTGATGAAGAATGGGTTTCCGATCAATTCGCCTAATTTCTGTTCCTGAGACTTGGAAAAATCCTGACCATATTCTATGTTCTCTTTTTCCTTTCTCAAAAGTTCAATCGTTTCAGTGTAAGTTATCCTTCTCAACGGCAATTTTGGGACTTCCAGCTTCCTGTCTAATATCTCCAATTCTTTCTTGCAGTTCTTCTTCACCTGCTCCAACACATAGACAAAACATTCCTCCAAAGCCTTCATCGCATCTTCCTCTGATTCTACGAAACCTATCTCTGCATCCATCTGCCTTATCTCGTTTATGTGAGTGGGTTTGTTGAACTTTTCTGCCCTAAATACAGGGACGATGCAAAATACTTTTCCGAAAGATATCGCACCCATCTGCTTGTAAAGCTGTGGTGATTGCGCTAGGTAGGCTTCTTTTTCAAAATAAGGTATCTTGAACAGTTCCGCTCCGCCTTCGCTCGCACTTGCTATTATACATGGTGGCTGCATCTCCAGGAAGCCATTATTTGTAAAATATTCCCTGAATGCTCTCAATATCCAGTTCTGTATTTTGAAGATTGCGACTGTCTTCCTGCTTCTGAAATCCAAGAATCTCCAATCAAGTCTTGTTTCCATCTCTGCCGGAGTCTTTCCGCTAGGATCCAACGGTAAGACAGCTTCTGACATGCCCAAGACTTCTATGTTTTTAGGAACAATCTCCTTCCCGCCAGGTGCCTCCTTGTTAGTCTTCATCTCGCCATCTATCACTATAGCAGACTGTCTTGTTATGTTGTCAACCAAATCAAAGAGTCCCTTGCTTACTTCTTTTTTCTTTATGATTACCTGCAAGTCTTCATCTACTGTGTGCAGCTTTATAAATTTGAGGTTTCCTATGTTCCTTACCTCTTCCACCCATCCGTAAAACTTCATAATAATCATTTTCGTTTAGGAATTATAAAGCTCTAGCTCAAGAATCTTGGCGTAACGTTTCATTTCCTCTATAGTCTCGACTCTGAATATTTCGTGGAAGTGTTTCCTTTGATAATCGTCGACTTCTATGCTATGGCCAATCAAACATGGCTTCAAACTTTTCTCTCTCTTGTAACCGGATTTGTCATAGTCTGTGAGTATTATAGCTTTCTTGTATTTTTCTCCCAATATTTCAGTAGCAGCAGTTTCATTTCCATTAGTAAGTAAAAAAATGTATTTTTTGTCGAAACCGCAACTTCTCAAAGCATTTTCGTCTTTAATTCCTTCTACTACGAAGGCATATTCTTTCATGGATGTGAATTCCTCCAAAGCCTTCCTTACTTGCTCTGGTATTGGCCTATCGTGCATGAAAATAATTTGATTGGAATGTTTAAGTAGGCTGTGATGTACCAAGTTTTTTATAATGATTACTTACAAAGTCTTCAAACTTGTTTTCCCAGTTGCTTAAAAATGTGGCTTTTAATTTACGGCCTTTACCGTCGACATATTTCTCTGTCTGTATGGGAGCTTCGTGGAAAAGCTGTTCCAATGGTTTGTTTTTATTTATCCCCATCTGATTCTCAACTTTAAGCACTTCCTTGAATTTCTCAAAATATTCTGGATTTGGTACCCTGACGGATTTGTAGGCGCTAAAAACCACTGTATTATCAAGTTCCACAATAAGCCTGTGACAATAATTATGTATCGTTGAAAACGGCATTTGGTGAAGCTCTTCTTGGTAAGTCACTCTGAAACCGTTGACTGCATCTTCACTTACCACGTACCTCTTCAACTTCAGAGTCGTGGTTTTGATATCTTCATATTTTTCCTGTGTCGACACCAGATTCAATCCGATGTTATATAACATATATGAATTCATTTTCATCACGTATTATTTCTTTATAACTATGATTATCTCAGATTTAAAGATTGTAACTTGGTAGTTTGTACAAAAATTAGGAACATTGTTTACCTTACTTTGCTTCCGTGTTCAACATCTTTCTCAGGCTTCAGTATCACTACGTCACCGGTTGTCGCATTTTCAGTAGCGAGTAGCATGCACTCTGATTCAAGACCCATGAGCTTCTTTGACTTGAGGTTCACTACAAAAACGAATTTATGATCTACAAGATTTTCTGGTGTATAGTGCTTGCTTATGCCTGCTATGCACTGTCTTTTCTCAGTACCGAAGTCTATCTGCATCTTCAACAATTTATCCGAACCTTCAATAGGCTCTGCGCTCAGAACTTTTCCAATCCTCATGTCGAGTTTCTGGAAGTCTGTGAATTCTATTTCCATACTATTTGATTTAGTTGGGATATTAAAATAACTTTTCGCATCTGTTACATTGGTTACAATATCTTTCACTTTCTCCAGTTTCTTGTCGTCTATCTTTTCAAACAATATCTTCGGCTCGTCTATCTTGATGCTTCCTATGATGGTCTTCTTAGCGTCTGGCAGTGATTCTGATTTTACATGCAGATAATTCAAGATGTTTTCCGAGGCTACTGGCAAGTATGGATTTAAAAGTATTCCCAGTGTCTTGCAGATATTCGCACAGACAAACAAAACTTTCTCGCATTTCTTTTTGTTTTCCTTCAGCATCTTCCACGGCTCGTTATTCTGAAAATATTTGTTGCCCTCTGCTGAAATTTCTAGAATCTTTGACAATGCCTCTCTTATCTTAACTTCTGATAGGTCTTTGTCTACTTCGTCTACTAACTTGTAAATCTTGTTCAACAGTTTGGTCTCTTCTTTACCCAACGTTTGTTTCTTCAATTCTCCACCAAAATTGTTCCAGATAAAAGTAAGTGTCCTATGTACAAAATTTCCTATGTTTCCTACAAGCTCATTGTTCACTCTGTCTTGGAATTCTTTCCATTTGAACTCTGTGTCTTTTGTCTCTGGTATCAGCCAGGAAAAATAATATCTCCAAACATCAGGTTCAATTCCACTCTTGTCAAGATGCTCGCAAAAAACTCCCCATTTTCTGCTTTTAGAAATTTTTCCACCTTCATAGTTCAGATATTGAAGTCCAACTACATCATGAGGAAGGTTCAACTCTCCATTAGCGATTATCATAGCCGGCCAGAATATAGTGTGGAATGGTATGTTGTCTTTGCCTAGAAAATTATAGATCTTGGTGTTGTCGCTTTTCCAGAATTTCTCCCATTCTTTTGGCTTTCCTATCTTCTCTGCCCACTCTTTCGTGGATGAGACATAACCAATTGGTGCTTCGAACCAGACATAAAAAATCTTATTCTCATATCCTTTCAACGGTACTTTTATTCCCCATCTTAAATCTCTTGTTATACATCTCTTCTTCAATCCGTCTTTTATCCAGCTCAATGCTAATGATGTAACCTGTTCCCTCCAATGTTTGTTTGACCTTATCCATTTCTCTACTTTAGATTGCAGTTTGCCAAGCTCCAGGAAAAGATGTTCTGTTTCTTTAATCACAGGCTTACTGCCGCATATCTTGCATTTTGGATTTATAAGTTGTACTGGATCAAGCAATTTTGTACATTTGTCGCACTGGTCTCCACGCGCATTCTCATAACCGCAATTGGGGCATTTTCCTTCCACATATCTGTCTGGGAGGAACATCTTGTCATGCTCACAATAGGGAAGCTTCAATGTTCCTTCTGAGATGTAGCCTTTCTTATGTATCTTTGTGAAGAATTCCTGCGATGTCTTATGGTGGATTGGTAAAGATGTTCTGGAAAAGTTGTCATAGGATATTTCAAGCCAATCGTAGATCTTCTTGTGTATCTTGTAAAAAGTTTCTGTCAAAGTCTTCGGGTCTACGCCAAGTTCTATAGATGCTACTTCTGTTGGTGTACCGTTCTCGTCTGTTCCACCAATGAATATTGTATTGTTTCCTTTCAGTCTAGAAAATCTAGCAAATATGTCAGCTGGCAGGTGAGAACCTACTATATTGCCTACATGAGGTATGGCATTTGTGTAAGGCAGTGCGCACAATACTAAAACGTTCTTCTTTGTTAAGGTAATCACCTATAGAAAATTGTTTGTTAAAAGATTAAATTAAATATTCAGGATACGAGTATTGGGAACTTGTAGATTATTTGACGCAACTCGTTTTCCACAATTTCATCCAATTTCCTAGGAGATACATCTGCTGGCAGTCTGGGAGTATTCATGACATATTTTTTCTTATACATGTCGATTCCAATCTCAGCCATGTCTAAAAGTTCATGTTGTATCTTTGCGGAATTGAACCTCGCCAGATCCATGACAGAGTTAATTCTCTTCATCTTTTCATCGGTCGTGTTATAATGAATCCCCAATGCTGCCAAATCACCCAATGTATATCCTGGATTTACCTGGTATCTGAAAAGAGTCTCTGTCCTGTTAGGATTGTTTTTGTCCAACGAATTCAGCTTGTTTCTCAGATATTTTTGATGCCTCGCATTATGTTTTATGGATAGCAAAAGATTGTCAACACTCTCTTTTATCATTATGTTAGTGCAAAACGTGGCTTTTCCCTCCTCTATGTATGTCCTAAAAGGTTCACGGTTGCTTTCTACGGGGTTCATTTCAAAACTTATATAATGGAATAGTTCATGGATTATCGTTTCGTCCAATCTGTCATAACAAAATTTATTTTCCATTAAGGATCTTTCATCTTTGGCGTAGCGTGTTCTAATGTAACCGTCTACTATATCCGAATTTATCACTATCTTGGTGGGTTTATGATAGTATTCTCCGTCGTTCTTTATTATTATCGGTCTTTTGTCATCTGTAAGCACTTCAATATAGCATGTATTTCCTACCTCTATGAAAGGATCGTATATAATCAATGGATCCATGTCCAAAAGCCGTTCTATATCACGTTTTCTGTTATATGCCATGTCTCTTACGAGCTCGTTCCTTTGTTTTTTAGAGATTTCTGTTATAGTGTCTGAGATGTCTTTGTCGCCAGTCCAGCTCATTGATTAAAAGTTGTTCCGATTTAGATAAAAACATCTAACCATGTACACTTTTCGTACATTGTTCCAATCTTACATCATTTCAAGATCGTCTGCTGCATTCTGTAAAGAAGTCGAAAAGCCAGGCTCAAGTCCGAATACGACAACTCTGTGATCGTACTCTTTTGCCTTCTGTATGACTGGAAGGAAATCCGCGTCTCTTGTAGCTATTCCTATGACATCGACTTTGTTTGCCAAGATGGTCTCCATTGCTGCGACCGTCATTGACACGTCTACGTCAGCGCTGTCCCCAGTCTCGTCATTCCTCTCGCCGAGGACCATGACTGACTCAAAACCTTCATTGATTATTGCTTCTACCAGCTTCTCTGGAGCGAACTGGTTGACAAATACCTTGCCAATAACCATCCTTCCGTACTTCTCAGCCCTTTCCTTGAGATCCCTCAAGTCTATGGAAAATTCTTTCCTAAGCATGTTTGGACCGTCTACAAAAACGGCCACCCTGAGCTGTTCGCAACTCTGTTCACATTTGCAGTTTTCGCACTTGTCTTCTTTGTTTAATTCATCTTTGTTGTTTTCCGTTTTGTTGTTTTCCGTTTTGTTGTTTTCCATTTGAATCACTTTAATAAAATTAGAGAAGTAGGCTATTTAACCTTTAGCTTTTTGACGGCTGATTGGATGTGTGTTCTCCCAATTTGGATTCGCACAACAAATCATAATTGGTTCTCTTGTCTATCCTTGACTTGTCTATACCCAGCTTTTGCATTGTGCTTTCCAATTTGGTTTTGTCTTGGAATTCTATCTCCAGAATGTCCAAATGCCCTATGTCATCTGTATGATCAAGGTGGAATTTCATATCGTCAAGTATGTACTGCTCCCTGACTCTATACCATCTGAACCTTTCCTCAAGGCCAAATCCTTTCAAAGCACTTAAAAATTCGTCGAACGATTCGGAAGATATTGAAAATGACCTTTCTTCGCTTTCCTTTATGCCATCGTCATATGTTTTGCCAGATTTTATGATGAAAGTATAGGTTTTGCCATCTTCTATCCTGATCTTGTAGACTCTTTGTGTGTATCTAGATTTCAGGTATATGTCTGTTATATCGATTGTCCTGTCGTATTTTGCGCCTAGCGACAGGAACTCGCTGCCGCCGACGCCAGGATAAAGAATCTTTACCTCTTTCTCTATCTCTACAGTCATACAAAGAATTGTTGGTGGTAAAGCATTAATCATTTCAGACGTTTATGTTTGCTACAGAATCTATGACGAAATCCGGCTTCACGTCCGCATCGTCTCCCTCTACCCAGACGCCTGTCTTGACCAGACATGTTTTGCATCCGAGCTTCTTTCCTGTCATTATGTCAGAATCCAGCTCATCGCCAACAAAAAGCACCTTGCTCATGTCAGAGTTGACAGCAGATTTTACAAGATAGCACATGAAGTCTGACGGCTTGCCTGTTATTTTCGCCTTCACATTTGTCATCGACTCTATCATTTCCAGAATCAAACCTGCTCCAGGAAGCATTCCTTTTTTTGTTGGGAAGTATTTTCCTCTTGCTGCTGCGATAAGATGTGTATTCTCATTAATAGTTCTATAGATCATAGCCAGCTTTTCCATGCTAAAATCATGATCCTGACCTACAACGACTATATCAGCTGGCGGTCTCTGAACAACTTTTATTTTTGCCTGCTGCAGATCCTCAGCCACGCCTTTTCCAACAGCCATCACTTTAGGATTCTTGTAGTAGCCTTTGATGAACATCGATGTTGCATAGCCTGAATTTATGACATCGCTCTTTTCGGTCTTTATTCCAAGATCATTCAACTTTTTTGTTAGCCTGCTCCTTGAAAAGAACGTGTTGTTCGAAACGAATAGTATCTTCTTGCCTTTCAGCTTTAGTTTTCTGATTGTCTCTTTTACTCCGGGAAACAGGTTGTCCCATTCCCAAATAGTCCCGTCAAGGTCGAAGATGAATGTATCAAAATTGCTGAAGTCCATGATAAATAATTGTTGGTTTCTCATTTAAAGACAGAATCTTGGTTTTGTACTGTTATTATGTAATCTTCCAGCTTGCCTCTTGGTCTGCCGTATCCTGCAGGCTTGTTAACGTATCTTACACCGTCTATAACACAGTCGACTTCTTCGTGAGTATGTCCAAATATTTCCAGTTTGCTTTGATGTGCTCGTGCGATTTCGTCTATGTCTGGATTGTAAAACATGGGAGACCTTACAATATGACGAGAAGGTATTCCTGTGTTTGGTGCAAGATGGCTTACACTGAACCTCACATTTGAATCTGTCTTTATTTTTGACATGTCTGGCCTCATCATGTAGTTTCTTATTGGGAAATCTAGATGATCACTTGTATCAGTTATTTGTTCTTCTGTTATGCCGGGTCTGTAGAACAGGTTGAATAACAATACGTCATCCTTTACAACATACAGTTCGTCGCAGTCTGGAACAATAAATCCGGAGGTTTCGGCAAGCTTATGAATACATGTGCCTGAACGGTTGTTATAAGAATGTTCACCCCAGCCGTAACAATGATTACCAGGAACAAAATATTTCTTTGCCTTCCAGTCTTTGAAAAAGCCTAGGAAATCCTGCGCATAGTCGTAGGAATCTGATATGTCTCCTGCAATGACCAAAGCTGTCAAATCTTCAGGTTCGAAGTCTCTGTAGAATCTCTGTGTTTTTTCGTCAGTCCAGTTATGGTTATAATGAGGGTCTGATAGTGCCAGTATCTTTTCCATGAGTCTAATTTGCATTTGTTTGTATTTTAGTTTTTCTGGCGAGCTTTGAGTGTAGAATAAAGAACAGAATTATGAAGAATGCTATGACTATTGGCGTGAAGAGGAAGTTTACATAAAACTTGGATAAGATAGAAAGACCTGTTGTTTGACTGTTTATAAAGCTGTTTATGAGCATCAAGAAAAATGCTAGTGGGATAACTATGATTAGACTTATAACATGCTCGTATCTATTAAGCATCTTTCCCGGTGTCCTGCTAACAGACAAAAGATAACTGGAATCTCTTTCTTCTATTTTACCTATGTCTGGACCTTCCAATGCACGCATCTTCAGATAAGGACATCCACCTTTGTATGTCACATCTTCTATTAGATGCGCATAATACCCGCCTCCCTCCTTCACAGCAACTATATTGCCTTTTAGCCTGTTAACTTCCCCTCTTTTCAAATATGAATCTACAGAACCTCTATCCAAGTATTTTGCATGTTCCAATTCTCTAAAAGTATATAAAATATCTTCCATTTTATCTTCTTTGCCTCTTTTTTTTAGAAGAGGTCCTATGTCCGATGTTCTTTCGTAATTATCTGTAGAATATTCGGCAGAAGTTCTTGGTGCAAATTTAGAAGACCATCTGACACTTATAACTCCATTTTCATCAAGAGGTACATTTATCCTGGGGTCAGAACCTACAAGATACAAATTTTCCCGATTGTCATCAATTATCTGTTCCACGTGTCTGGAAATTATTGGCACCAGTCCTTCGAACTCTTCTGGAACATAAATTGTAATTTGCTTGCCTCTCTGACTGTTTTGATAAGACATTCCAATTAAATTATCCAACCCCGCCAACTTGAAACCCACATGGTCTTTATATTTTTCTAAAAGATCTATCACTTGATGAAAAACAAATACAACGTTTGACATCTCATCCTTATTTTTATAGTCTTTTATTCCTATACCGACATGTATCTTCCAGCCACCGGTACCTGAATAAATAGCTGTTTCATTTATGTTTGGTGATTGTACAAAATCTGCTTTATACAGCATTTTTTCTAGATTGGTTTTCATGTCTTCAAAGGATGAAGCGTTTATAAAAGGTAAAGTCTCTTCATCTGCCATAATTCTATTTTGTAAAGTTAACATTAAGAATGTTTAATTAACTTAAGTTTCAAAGCCTAAGCATTAATTAGATGGAAGATTTCATTTTAGAGACGGAAAATATTGCCGAGAAGATGCTCAAGATAGAGGCTGAGAAGAAAGAACTGTGCAAGGCAATAAGAAATCTGCAAATATCAAAAAGTGTGCTTGAGAAGGAAAATGTTCTTGAAAGCAACATAGCAAAGCTGGTCACAGATTCCAAAATAGAGAACATAAAGATAGCTGGCATAGACGGCGGATTGATTTCCAAGAGCTTCCATGGATTTGACCTGCTTGTACTTAGAGCAGTCGGTGTTATCTTTGAATATTCTGATGGCAAGCTCTCATCCACAAAGTATCATCCTAAACCAATCGTAGAGCCAACGCCAAAAGTCTATTACGAGCCTTTCTACGAGACTGAGTTCGAGACCAATTCTAATATAGTGAGGCAGAATGAGGAAATATCCAGAGCTAAGGAAGTGGTGGAAAAATTCAAACCAGAGATAATCTTTCTGCACGGATCGATTGTCCCGCAGTACACGACTGTTCCTGGCAAGGATTCTTTGCTTTATGAAAATTTCAAGAAGATGATAAATTCTTATGTCGAACTTTATAACGCATGCATTAAAAACAATGTAAAGCTTGCAGGTGTGGTGGAAGACAGCCGCAGTTCCAGATTCTGCAGCATAATAAAAACAGTTATAGACGAACACAAGATAGACTCTACCAGTTTTAAGAACTTCCTTGGGAAGGCCAAAGACTCTGTAGTTCTAAACCAACTGCTTGGATTCAAGGAAAGGAGTTTTGTATTCGGCTATTCCACCGCTCCAGAAAACCATCCTATACTGAAACTGCTTGGAAACCATGGCAAGAACATCAATTCGTTTTACGTCAAGAGTGCCGAATTTGACAGGCCGATAAGAGTAGACTATCTGAACACAGGCGATGCTATACAGCTAGCGGATGATTTGGCATCAAAGCTTGTTTCCCTTTCAAAGAACTCCATGTATGCATTGCCACCCATGATTGTTGAAGCCGACCAGAGAGCTAAGCTGAGTGAGGATGATTTCAACCTACTTTATTCTTCACTGCTGAACAAACTGGGCAACATATCCGGCTTGAATGACTTGAGAAGATCCAACAGGCCGTTTTAACCCGCCGATAGTTATTTAAACTTGATTAATCAAATTTAATTATAGAAGTGAGAAAATGGCAGATTCATTTTTATGGGCAGAAATATTCATGTTAATCTTCATGATAATGCTCTTCACTTTGGGAAATCTTCTTGTAGAAAATTTTGGCAGTGTATTTGGCCTAAGCGGCGCTCAGAATACTGTAGCTAGCTTGATAGGACTTGGTGACGAAATCTCCAAATGGCCTAATGTGATATGGTATACGATTCTGCCTATGATGGCGACTTTGGCGATTCTTTACGGTTTGCTGGAAGAACTAAAACTTTTCAGAGGACCTAGCAGCACATATGTCTATGTAATTATTGGCATCACATGGTCATTTTTACTGATGTATACAGGAATGCTTAAAATCATATCTATATTCTTATTCCAATTGGGAGCATTCATTGCAGTTCTCATGTTTGGTCTAGTATTCATTGCAGGTACATTCATTTGGGGATATGGCAGACTTGGAAGTGCTAAGAGAGAACTTATTGGCATGAGCGATACAGGCTCGTCTAAAGGCCTGAAAAGAGCATTAGCAAAAGATCTTGCAACGATAAGAACCATGGGAGCTAAAAAGCTGCTTACAGCAGATGCTTTGAAAGCAGACAATAATAGAACGCAATACATAAAGCTAAGGGATGATTTCCTTTCCAACTATAACGAACTTAAAATAAAATTGAGTGGATCTTTGACAGGAAAAGATCAAGATGAAATCAAAAAATTGTGGGATATATTCGATCCAATTAGAAAGCAGACAGATGCTAATCTTCCAAAGCCTTAAGAAATCAATAAAAGCTTATCAAAACAAATAACTATTAAATGGCTATTGAAGATATCGTAACAACCTTGTTTGGAAACAACATATACAATTCTACGCCGCCCACAGGCAGTTTGATGTATGACTATTTCCTCCCGTTCATAATAATCTGGGTCATATTTTTCGGTGTGCTTGAAACACTGCCTTTGTTCAAAAAAAAGATGAATTTGCTTTTATCAGTAGCTATGACATTGATGATAACTGCCACGCCATATTGGTTTGCACTTGCTCAATTCATAGGGCAGTGGGGGACTTGGGGTTCTATATTTGTATTCTTCCTTGTTTTCGTTTTCGGTCTCATAGCATGGGCATTCGGAAGAGGAAAGGATTTCATCTATACTGTTGGTGATGCTAGCAACAATCCTTTGGGAAGCATGAATGATAAGAGAAGGCTTGACAAGTTGGATGAAGAGATAGCAAAGCTCAATCAAAAGAGACAATACTATGGCCAAGGTACACCACAGTTTGTGGCCTTATCGAACCAGATAAACAGAAGGGAAGAAGAGAAAAGAGACATAAAGAGCAGGCTAGGAATGAGGCCTTAGATTCCATATCTTTAAATCGAAATTATTCTATAGGATATCTATGTCGATTACGCCTAAGAATCTTGTCAGACATGAACTGATTGGACTAGA
>DATDXT010000075.1:0-3423 GCA_035289185.1 archaeon
TTCCATCAGACCATTTTGTATGGACATGCAAATCTCCTTTGATGTCTTTCAGTTCTACAAGCTTAGGCAACTTATGTTTGAGCGCCAGTTCTATCTCTCCAGAATTTTCCCTTATCTCAGGTGGCGTCCATTGCATACCAAGCTTTTCATAGACTTCTTCTTCTGTCTTTCCTGCAACCATCTTGCTAGTCTTCCTGTCGACCAAACCATATTCAGAAAGCTTCCATCCTTTTTCAATAGCTATTTTCCTCAAAACAACATTGTGCTCTACGCTGCCTGTGAAGTATTGAGAAGCAGCACCCCAGTTTTCCTTTGGTATTATCCTGACATCTACCTGCAGATTGTTCTTTAAAACAACAGTAGATTTGGTATCTCCTTTTCCAAGCACTCTATGTACTATGGGCAATGTTGTAAAAATGTCCATCACTTTCTGTGGGTGGTCAGAGGCTACCAGAATATCTACATCACCGACTGTTTCCCTTCCTCTTCTAGCAGAGCCGCCAATCATCGCATTTTCTACTTCCTTCAGTCTCTTGAGCTTTTCAACTATAGATTCTGCAATCGGCAATGCGACTCCAAGAGAAATTCTTTCATGTCCTTTCTCGTACATCTCTATGTTTGCTGTTATGTTCTGTTCGGTCTTCTCTCCAAATCCTTCCAACTTCCTTATCTTCTGTTCCTTTATTGCTTTCTTCAGGTCTGACAGACTTTTGATCTTCAGTTTCTTGTAAAGTATCATGGCTTTCTTCGGACCCAATCCTTCTATCTGCATCATCTGAAGGACTCCTTCAGGAATCTTTGCTTTTAAATCATCCAGTTTTCTAAGGTTGCCTGTTTTTAAAATCTCCTCTATATGGTCAGCCATCGCTTTTCCAACGCCTTCTATCTCCATCAGATTTTCCTTTCCGCCGCTAGAATAAACATCCTCTATAGGCTCTGGCAAAGATTCCAATGAACGTGCTGCTTTCCTGTAAGCTATAGGCTCCCATTTAACGCCCTGCGCATCCAGCAAGTCTGCTATCTCGTAAAAGATTGATGCTATTTCTTGGTTCCTCATAAAACTAATTTATCGTCCTGATAAAAGCCATTTTAGGCAGATTAAAAGCTTAACTTTTAAAAAAATATCTTTATTATTATGTCAATACTTCAAACTGTGATAATAGTCGTTGGATTGATAGTCTTTGAAGTAGTAATCAGTGTAGACAATGCAATAATCAATGCACATATACTCAAGTCTATGACAAGGATGTGGAGGAGGAGGTTTCTTATTTTCGGTATTTTTACCTCCGTGTTTATGGTAAGGTTTTTGATGCCTTTGTTCATTGTGTGGATATCTACTTCTAGCCTGACTTCGAGTGAAATTTTACAAATATACACGGGTGATAGCCACTTCGCAGCTGAAAAAATAGAGGCAAGCAAACCATTCATATTGATGTTTGGTGGTATCTTCTTGATGTATCTTTATCTACACTGGTTATTTTTGGAGAAGAAAAACCCGCTGTTTGTAGAAAGATATTTGAATGAAAAACATGGTGTATGGTTTTTCGCATTCGTAGCTATAATTTTGGTAGTAGTTATGTATCTTGCTAGAGGCAATTCTAATCTGATGCTGGCCGCATCAATAGGCAGCGCTGTATTTTTCATACTTTACGGATTTAAAGAGAATGCAGAAAAGAAACAGCAGAGAATGATGAAAGAAAGGGGTCGAAGCGGATTTTCGAAATTCCTCTATTTGGAAGTACTTGATATGACATTCAGCTTCGACAGTGTAATAGGTGCGTTTGCATTCACAACGAACTTGTTGTTAATATTGATAGGAATAGGTGTTGGTGCAATGGTTGTCAGAGAATTAACTATAGTTGGCATAGATCGTGTTACAAAATACAAATGGCTAAAGAATGGTGCGATGACGTCTATTGGCTTTTTGGCATTCTTCATGATAATAGAAGCTTTCGGTATGGAATTGCCTGAGTATATTCCAACGCTTGCAATGCTTTTCTTTGTAGGAATAGCTTTCTATAAATCACATAAATTTTTGGAGAAGTTGAGAAGTGTTGAGAAAGCTGTTAAACAAGAAGTCAGAGATGTAATTCCAGGAGCGAAAGGTACACAATCAGTTGAAGAGACGCCTAAGGAAAAAGTTTAGATAATTGTTTTTCTAAGTCAGGACTCCTATTCTTGTCCTTTCCATATCTTTTAAGCAGATAAGTTATTTCATGCCAGTTTTCCTTAGGTATGATTTTCATCAGGTCTTTTTCTATCTTGTCTGGATTCTTGTTCTTTATCCAACCGAACTGCTGTGACAGTTTAATAACCCATGTGTCTACAGGTATGCCTTCGACTATTCCATAAGCATTTATCAGTATGGTGTTTGCTGTCTTCCTGCCTATTCCTGGAAGTGAAGCAAGATCGTCCATCGTTTTTGGTACTTTGCCATTATATTTTTCAACAAGTATCCTACATGTCTCTTTGACATTCTTTGCCTTGTTGCTTGCAAACGTGACAGACTTTATGTCATTTGTCAATACCTTCAAATCAGCATTTGCATAGTCCTTTACAGTCTTATATTTCTTGAACAGATGATCAGTCGTCCTGTTTACTGTCTCATCCCTCACCTGTGCAGATAATATAGCTGCCACCAATAGTTCTAGAGGATTGGAAAAATTCAAGTAGTATTTGGCGTCCGGATAATGTTTCTTCAATAGTCTTATTATTTCACTTACATGATCTGGCATAAAGATATTTTAAGATGTCAGATAAGTATAATTTATGGCTTATCAGTACAAGCACAAATCAAAGGAAGGAGTTACATTAAAACTAACTCGAGGAAAACTACTTGCATTATTGGCTGTTATAGTTATATCCATAGGCGCATTCGCAATAACCAAATATTATCCGAAAGATATACTTACAGTTGATTATAATGGCGTGACTCTGGGTTTTGGTGAAGATCTTAAGAAAACATTAGACATTCCTGTATATCCGAATGAATCAGCGATAAACTACCTTATTTTAACGGACAAAGTGGCTAAAGTTACCATAGCTTACAGGAACACTTCTATAGAATCCACCCAACAAGTAACAGTCAATGCGTTCGAGATAGCCAACAAGCTAAAACTGGTCTATCTGACGTTTGGTGTAAGCCCAGAATTCGATACAATGAGTGTCAATTCTTTCGACGACATAAGCTCTTCAGAGTTCCATCCGTATATAGCTATAGTAACACCTGACATTGCAGATGGCAACTATGTGAAGATGGTTGGCAGCACAGTATACATCAATGGCATGACTAAAAAGGATTTGTACATTTCAATGGAAAAGTTCATAGTAGCTGCGTTGAACATAACTGTTTAGAGTTCTTTTTGAAACTCTTCCGGTAACAAGGCTTTTAGTCCAAACTTTCTAGCAGGTTCTATGTCTCTT
>DATDXT010000076.1:0-8607 GCA_035289185.1 archaeon
AGAAAACGAAGAAAACAAAGAATCTCTTTCAGGACTGCTGGGTTCAAGGAAATCGAGGGATGTCAAATGACAAGCCTTTCAGTTCTGCTGTTTGGTTCGATCGCATCAAAATACCAAGACTCATTCACATTTCTCAGACCAATATTGGTAAAAGCCGACATGAAAATGCCTCTGAACGTTTACGTAAGTTTCATATTTTTTTCCGCATTCCTCATCTTCATAGCAAGCCTTTCCACTACAATCTTCCTGAGCCTTTTCGTCTTCAAAAGCATCTTTGCTAAAATACTGGCTCCAGTACTAGCTCCTATAACAGTTCCCGCATTTTGTTTCTTAGTTTTTATGCTCTATCCATTTTCTCGAGCTAGCACCAGAAAGAAAAACATAGAGACCAACCTACCATTCGTTTTGACTCACATGGGTTCTATTGCAGAGTCAGGCATACCTCCTTACTACATCTTCAGGCTCATTGGAAATTTCGACGAATATGGTGATATCGCAAAGGAATTCAGGAAGATACAAAGGAACATGGAAGTCTACGGTATAGATCCACTGACGGCAATAAGAGCTGTATCAGAAAGATCTCCATCAGAAATGTTCAAACAAGTGCTGATGGGATTTGTAACGACTACAGAATCAGGAGGCAACATTAAGACATTTTTGAAATCGGCGGGTGATCAAGCCTTGTTTGAATGGAGGACTAGGAGAGAGAAATTCCTCAGACAGTTGGAAGCATACTCCGAAATGTATACAGGTCTAATGGTAGCAGCACCCCTCTTCTTAATCTCTCTTTTCATCGTAATGGGTATGATATCTCCGACACTGGGCGGATTCAGCATACTAGACTTGACTAAGTTCAGCGTTTACCTGCTTGTACCTATAATGAACATAGCATTCTTGTTGTTCTTGCGCGGTGTAGAGGTCGAAATATGAAGCAACCAAAGAGCGGCAAAGCCATCAAGGCTGAAGATGTCCTTTTCTATTTGTCTGGCATTATTTGTGCGATAATCATTGTTGTAGTAGATTTTTTTGTAATAAGCAAATTATCCCCTGTCATATCCCAAATAACATACATATTTGCAGCAGTCGCGGCCTTTTCACCAGTAATGATAAAATTCTATGGTAAATTCAACAGAAAAAGACAGATAGAAAGCGGGTTTCCTATATTCCTAAGAGATTTCATAGAATCTGTAAGAAGCGGCATGACTTTGCCTCAGGCTTTCAAGTCAGTCTCAGCCAACGATTATGGAGTTTTAA
Organism: archaeon; assembly: GCA_035289185.1. GTDB lineage: Archaea > Aenigmatarchaeota > Aenigmatarchaeia > CG10238-14 > SCSR01 > DATDXT01. Next base: position 1,255 of record DATDXT010000076.1, read on the forward strand.
CCACATACATAAGGAAAATGTCTGCACAGATGAACTGGGGGATACCCATAGAGCAAGTCCTTTTGAATTTTTCGAAGGAAATCCAATCGCCTTTGATAGGAAGGATAATATCTACAGTCATAGAGAGCCACAGCTTCGGAGGCAATCTGACAGAAACCTTTGAGGCATTGAGCAGAACTACTGCAGAAGTAGAGAAACTTAGAAGGGAAAGATATGTCTATTTGCAATCACAGGTGGTCACAGGTTACATAGTCTTTTTTGTCTTCTTAGCGGTGATTATAGGTCTCAATCAATTCCTCACACCCAGCTTGTCTTCCATACCAGTAGGCGGCCTTGGTGGACTAGGGCAGCAGATACCTCCAGCAGAACTTGCAAAACAATACAACAGCATGTATAAGAATCTGGTTTTGATACAAGGCCTGTTTGCAGGACTGGCAATAGGAAAAATGTCTCAGTCATCGATGATAGCAGGCGTTAAGCATAGTTTGATAATGATATTGACAGGTTACATAACGCTTACTTTATTTGGAAGCCCGGCAGCTTAGTTTATTTTATAAACATTCAGTCAAATAGAATTTATGGATTTAGAAAAGAAGCATTTTAGAGGATCCAAGATAAGAGACATAATTTTAGGCAGCCAGGACGGCTTAGTAAATGTGTTGGGTGTAGTTTTGGGTGTGGCTGCTGCTACCAACAGTTTATCTATAATTTTAGTTGCAGCATTTGTTACAGTGTTCACAGAAAGCATATCCATGGCAGCTGTCGCATACACATCTACTAAAGCGCAAAGAGACTTTTATGCCGCAGAACGAGCCATAGAGGAAGAAGAGATAAAGGCGAATCCAAAAGAAGAGATTGGTGAAATTAGACAAATCTATTATGAAAAGGGGTTCAGGGGCAAGCTTTTAAATCAGATAGTCAAGAAAATTATTTCTAACGATAAAGTATGGGTCGATACTATGATATCAGAAGAACTACATCTGCCGTTAAAAGATTCAGCAAATCCAGCATCAAGTTTTTTAACAGTGTTGATATCGGCTTTCATAGGAGCACTAGTACCAGTCTTGCCTTTTTTATTACTACCTTTACAATCCGCAAAAATAGCTACAATAGTTTTCTCCACAATTTTCTTATTCTTGCTGGGTACCATAAAGGCTAGACTGACAGTAGGAAATGTCTTTGTCAGCGGTATAGAATCCTCTTTTATCGGCATTGTTGCAGCCGTCGTAGGATATGCCATAGGCCACATTTTCGGTTTAATCTTTGGTGTGTCTGCTGTAATTGTTGGCTAATGCTACATTATTGATGAGCATATATTTCGATGTAATGTAATATCATCCTACCCAGAATTATCTTTAGAAAAGTCTGTGACAGAGTTTTGCTGCTGCGACATCTGTTCAGGACTGTCATTACCATAGGTTATGAGTATCTTGTCCAGTTCCTGGAAAACATATTTTTCAAACTGATCGTTCTGTTCCCAGTCACCATTAGCATGTTTGACATACATCTTCAATGTCCTGGTTTCAAGATTGCAGTAGTTTTCTCCAGTGTCAAGTTTGAAACAGTCTTTTGAAAACTTCATCCCCAGACTGTCGAAGAACATGCCAAGAGGAACGCCAATAGCATGTATGTGTATCACATATCCTGCTCCAGGACCATGCTCTACATGAACCTGTGAAATCTTTACAAAATATTTGCTGGGCAGCGGTGTGAACTCCTCTCCTCCAAAATAGATAGACAAATCTGCATGTATGTGAGTGGAACCAACCGCTCCAACGTTTGAATACTCACCAGTCAATGCACCATAGACTAAATATCCTATTCCCGCTACAATCAAAACTATCACAAGATATTTGACAGACTTGCCTGCATCGAATTTTAGCGTAACCTTGGAATGAGTTGCCTGTGTATGCTTGTCTTTCATATGCTGTTCAAGCGCGTCTTTCAAATCAAATTTTTTCCCACATTCTTTACATTCAGTGCTTGACATTTCAATCATCTACTATTATTTTATAAATGAATTATTAATAAGGTCAAAATACCCACCTTGCTGCTTCATGAAATCTGTGTTTCTGAATACAAATGATCCGTCATTTTCGGTGCTGCCTACTTCCGACCACACACTTTGGAAATCAGGATATTTTCCCATTTCAGGAGAGATTATTATTGTAGGTATGTTGAAGATGTTGTATTTGACTATAATTTCCTTTGCTTCATTGGAATTAAGATCGTATGTTACCTCGTCGTCCAAATAAACATTAAACGATCCAGCCAAGACGCTTTTATGGACAGATACATTGTAACATTGTGGGCAATTTGTGTTTATTATGTTTATCAAAGATACAACACCATCGATCTTTTTAGTAGAAAGATTCAAATACGGTAAATAGTCCATAACAATCGCATCACCTGTCTTCACACCTCCTAGTTGTGTCCATGCACTTGCTATATCGGATTTGTCAATCTCACCTGTCGCTATCAATGCTGGGACTTTTTGAATGTTGTATTTTCCTATCAAAGATTTTCCTTCAAAAGAAGTATAATCCACAACCTTTTCATCAGTCACTTTTACTATAGAACTTTGTCTTATGACACTTGCCAAGTTTAGTATATTGAAACATTTGTCGCATGATTTATCCACAAGTTCTACAAGTTTTATGTTTGCCGGCCTTGTTGCTTCAGCAGATGCAAACAATTTGGCTGACAGGTAGTTGTTCAATCCCATTGTCACATAGATATTGACTGCATAAACCGCTATCAATGCTACTATGATTATCATAAGAACCTTTGTGTTCCTCTTAGATATCTTATCTTTTCTTCTTACGGACATTTCTACCACCCTGTTTAAAATAATAGCCACTTTTCTTAAGTATAAATAAAGTTATGATAACCAAAACTACGAAGAACAAAAGATTACCGAAAGGCACAACAGATTGCATTACATATCTTTGCAATGAATAGCTGAAATTGGTAAGTGTATTGTTTGCAAAGTCCAATATTCCCAGACTTTGAAATTGAACAAAGACAACTCCTATTACTATAAACAACACTCCTGAAATCAGATTGGTGATAGATAAAAATGGCCTTCCTTTGTATTTTATGACATTTTTTTCCAACAGCTTTGCATTGAATACTTTAAACCTGTCGAAGAAATAAGAAATGATCATAAGCGGGATGCCTGTTCCCAAAGAATAGGAAAACATTGTAAGAGCAGATATTATAGGAGACTGAGACACTGCCAGAAGAAGCACGCCTACAAGTATGGGTCCTGCGCATCCAGCATAACCGAATGCATAAACTATCCCAAAAAGAAAATCTCCAGTGAAAGTTTTCTTGGGAGTCCATCTGATCTTTGGCATCGGCAATGCTTTTCCAAGAAGCAGTAGAGCACCAACTATTATGAGCGCTATGCCTGAGTAAAATGCTATGGAAAATTTGTATGTATTCAAATAATAGCCGACGTATCCTGCACTCAATCCGAATAAAGAAAACATGATGGCGAAACCAAGGAAAAACACAAACGTGGCTACAAGCAATTTACCCTTGTTTTTGAATGCATATGCGAAATAGGCTGGAACTACAGAAAAGCTGCATGGTGCAAAAAACATCAGCAATCCTCCCATAAATGCAGCAATCAAGCTTATGCTTGCAAATGCAGGCTCTTCATGAGCTATCCCTGTGGAATGTGCAAAAGCAAAGGAAGGTAAAATAAGTAAAGATAGGACTAGAGCTAACAATAATCTAGACACAACAGCACCTCAAATGTTTAACCGCAGCCACCTACTTGAGACTGAACGTTAAGTCCAGTTATGCCTGAAGTTGTCTGAGTAGATGTGGATGCTTTAGGTGATGCTGCAACTGCGCCGCCATATATTGCACTTGATATGCTTGTCAGTTGTATTGCCTGTATGCCAGACATTACCACCATTATTCCAAGCAGTACCATCAGCAATGTGCTTGCATTTATCTTTTTTGCTAACATAATCATCACTTATTAAATTATACCAGCGCTCTTTAAATACGACTGGACAGCCATCGCTCCCGATAGAGACGAATAATCTCTTCCCATCACCTTTTCAGCATCCACTTGGTTCCAGTCCTTGTTCTCTGCGGTCTTGAAATAGAGTGCATCGAATATGTAGTTTGAAGGGAACCAATAAGAGTTGAATGCAAGAGATGCTTTGTAAATTTCAGACTTGTCGAATCCTTGGGATGCCATGAGTTCAATCAATCCAAGGAGAGAGAATCCATGTGTGCAATCTGGCTTTGATGTAGGCTGTCCACAACAAGGCCTGTAAGCATTGTCTGCAATGTATTGCGCCAAAGACTGCTGATCTGAAGTAAGAGATATAAGATTCACATCTCCCCATCCATCTCTACCTGCTTCGCTAAAAATATTCGGTATTGTCCAAGGACTGTTGTGAATTATTGGGTTGTCATTGTGCTTTGCCATCATTCCAAAAACATACATCATGAAGACTGCGTTGTTGCTGTTTATAGTTATCTTTTCGTTGAGGTTAGGAGTAGTGAGTATCTTGTACATCTCTGGTGTTATCTGTTGCCCGTATTTTGATGCCAAAAGATTTGCAAGTTTGTTGGGGTCAAGTGCACCAGCTTTTATCATGTCTTGAACTACATTACCCCATACAGCATCTATGGTTATGCCTTCCGGAGGAGTCACTTCATTAACAATCGCCTGTGCATCCAAACTGTTGCTATCATGAGTCATACCAGTCATCGTAGATGCACCAGTCGTGCTGACTTGTCCAATCAACATGGGGATGGGAATAGTTTGATAAATAAGGAATCCTGCAGCCAAAACAACCAAAGACAAAACAGCTAACAACGGAACTTCAAACTCTTCCAGTTCTTCAAGTATGCCTGCCATAGAACAATCTTCCTAATTCTATTTCCAACCTGAACAATTTAAACCTTTTTCCAGCTTATTTTTACACGTCTTCCCTGCTTACTATCTTCGACTCGAACTGTCCATGTGTTAAGTTGGAAATCTTCTGGAAGAAGTCTGCTTGTATTCCTGCCAACATCTTCACATTCGCCCTCAAGCTTCCATCACCAAGCCAGTCCTCCTTCAGCATGTCTCCGCTGCTTTTCAGAATAGGATAAGCTTTTCCTGCAAACTGAGAAGGAATCTTCACCTCAACAACAACTTTCTGGAACGTTATCGGAATGACTTTCTTTATGTCTTTGATTATCTTGTCAATCTGCATCTCTGCATCTACGAAAGGATCTATGTTTACACCAACCTGTTCCATAGCATTCATTATCCTCTGCGGTGGATGTGGCAAATTGTTCTGAGGATTTATTCCACGCTTGGAAATCAAGTCTGCAACCTGTATCCTCTTCTTTTCAGTCATGTCTCTCCTCTGCTCAGTCGTCAATTGCAGTTCTCCATTCTTGATTATCCTCTCAGCTATCTTGAAAACATCTCTAGTCCCGAAAAATTTCTGCAAATCAGTCTCTGCAACCCTTTTGGTATCTCTTACATCATGATAGACCGCAGGCATTGCTAGAACATCGCTTAGTTCCACCTTACCACCTTTCTTGAAAATCAATGCTTTGTCAGGATCCACCATTATCTCAAATTTCTGTCCCTCATGATGCATCCTTGCTACGACAGATTTGTCTATACTTGCTGCCATTAATTAATTCAATTTGGTTGGTAGGATTTAAACGTTTTATCCGACCGGGAAAACCAATGATTTTAAAAGCTTTGCCTTCAACTATCTTTTATGGCAGAAGGACAATGTGTGTTTTGCGGAATAGCACACAAGCAGATAAAATCTTTCATAGTATATGAGGATGAGAATGCAGTGGCTTTCCTAGACATAATGCCAAGATCAAAAGGAATGGTAATTGTAGTTCCGAAGAAACACTATCTTGAATTCGATCAGGATGAGGAAACCACGAACAAGATATTTGCCGTGGCACAGAAGGTGGGCAATGCAATCAAAGTCGGGTTGAATCCTCTGACAGTTTACATCTCAGTCATGCCATCGCAGGTTCCACATTTCAACATAAAAGTCTATCCGGTCTATCAGGACGAAGTTCCTTTGGTGGAAAACCAACCTAAGCAGGCAAACGAACAGGAATTAAACAGTATATCAAATGTACTCAAGACTGTCCTTTCAAACAAAGTTGTAGAAGAGAAGCCAAAGGTCGAGGATAAGCCTAAGGACGAAAAGCCTGTTGAAAAGAAGAAGAGATCGAAGGAAGATGCCTATTGGATTAAAAGGGAATTGGACATAGCTTGAAAGTATTTATTCGAGGTTTTCTATAATTTAGGTTAGTGAATTTATGTCTGTTAATCTACTTGAACATGCTACTAGAGAAGACTATTTTGACGCAGCTTTGGCTGCCACATATTCTCAATCAACTGGAATAGATTCTAACGGTGCTTCACTTTACAAAGGGAAAGGATTTGAAATAATCAGAGATACATATGACAAAGAGACTAAAATGGCGAATTTAAAACAGTCTGTTACTGTAAAATATAAAGGTGTAAATGTTCTAGTCGGATTAGAAATATATGATGGTCATAACACTACATCAAGAGTGAAATTCCCAGTTTATAAAGGAGGAGAATGGAGAAAAGAATTTGAAGCTAATTTCGGCAAGATTTTAGAACCTATAATACAAAACCGTATTTTATCTGGTTAGTAATTACAAATTAGAATACTAGAAGAATATTGTAAATTACTTGAAAGTATTTAACCTTTTAATCTTATTCTATAGTTTAATGGGAGAAGGTCTTGGTCCATCTTGGGGGAACCCGGCAAATGCACCTCGTAGAGTAGATCCTGATTTCATAGATGTTTATTTCGAACTGCACAAATCTGATTATAATGGAAAATACGCTACTAATTATTTCGGATTGATGGTAAGAATAGGTACAAGTGGCACTGTACAAGTAGCAGATTATGTTAGCAAACACAAAGCCGATGGTATAGAAATTGCTTACAAAGCGAATAGTGATTTAATGTCTAGGCAAAGCAAAGCAGAGAAGAGGTTAAGCGAATTTGTTGGCAAAGGCTTGCGCTATGAGAAACAATCTACTGTTAAAAGTTCATACAAATATTCAATAACCTTTGTTCAAACGGAGAGTGCAAAAAGACATTTATCATTTACTTTAAAACAATTAGCATCTTCTTTAAAAGGTCTGGGATACAAAGAAGTTAACGTCGATATCTATCATCTCGATCAATTTATTTCATAAAATAACACCATAAAATAGAATACCAATCGCTTTTTTTGACTTTGTTTTGGAAAAAGAATCCATATTTTGCCTCTGTTGTTATACGTGAACTCACCGGAAATGAACACCCGAAAACGGGA
>DATDXT010000077.1:0-10268 GCA_035289185.1 archaeon
AACGAGCGAGACCTCTATCTTATGTTGCTACTGATTCCTCCGGGAGTCAGGCACTCATACGAGACTGCCCGCGATAAGTGGGAGGAAGGAAGAGGCGACGGTAGGTCCGAATGCCCCGATTGTACAGGGCTACACACGACGCACAATGCGTGCCACAATGGGATGCAACACCGAAAGGTGGAGCTAATCCCCTAAAAGCACGCTCAGTTCAGATTGAAGGCTGCAACTCGCCTTCATGAAGCCGGAATCCCTAGTAAGCGGACTTCACTATAGTTCGCTGAATACGTCCCTGCTCCTTGCACACACCGCCCGTCAAACCAATCGAGTGGAAGATCATCGAGGCTTATGATGAGTAAGTCGAGTTGACCTTCCGTGAGAGGGGTTAAGTCGCCACAAGGTAGCCGTAAGGCGATGGGAGGAAAGTTTTGGAAATTAAGATTTCCTAAGTGAGTTATTGTATGATAATTTGGATTTGACTCTGATACACATGATGAGTTGGAGGTGAATTGAAATAGCTCTGCCAAAAAATATGATTTCATAAATATTGAACTTTCTTTCGCCCGACAACGGGAACGTGCGGCTGGATCACCTCCTCATTATATTTGTGTGCAAAGCGGAGTTAGATTACACTGTCTGCCTAGGCATCAAAATGCCTGAACGCGAAAAAGATTTTTATGGAAGTTGAAATTAGAAAAGCAATGTTGAAAGATTTGAAACACATTCAAGACTTAAATCATCGGCTTTGTAAGAAAGAACATGATGAATTTGATGATACGATAAATTCTGATTGGCCGTTTAAAAACGGAGAGGAATATTTCAAAGAAAGGATAGAAAACGGGTGTGCTCTTATTGCAGTTATTAATGATAAGCATGTCGGTTACTTGGTTGGAGGAATAGTTTCTGTTGAATATTATAGGAAAGTAAAAATAGTGGCTGAACTGGAAAACATGTTCGTTGATGATAGATTTAGGAACATGAAGATAGGAACCAAACTCTGTGAAAAATTTTCAGAATGGTGTAAAAATAACAAAGTAAGTAGAATAAAAACTGTAGTTTCTGCTGGAAATGTTAAAGGGCAAAACTTTTATAGGAAATCTGGGTTTAAGGACTATTCTATTTCATTTGAAAAGGAAATAGACTAAACATTGTTCATTGTAGAAAATGTTTAAGAAGTTTGTTTTTAAAAACGATCATCGTCTTTTGTTTCTCTTTCCATGGACGTTCAATCCCATCAATCCTTTCTTGTGATTTACTCTGCAGGCCTTACACAGCATCATATAGCCTATCTTGAATAGTTTACCGACTTCCTTTATCGGCATCTCGCACCCATCGCAGCTATGATTCATCTTTTTATCACAAATCTATTTGTTCTTCTTCACCATCAACATGCCAGTTGGTCCTTCAATGACTTTATAGATGCTGGGAAGGTCTACTGAACCTGTTGGATCTTTAGAAAAGAAGAAGAGTTTCGCACCCTTGCTTCCGACATCACGTGAATGCAGATGGAATGTATTGCCTTTGCTGTTTTTATGACTGTATGCCATCAAATAATTATTGTTTTGCTTCTTTATTATGATTTACTTCACAAATTTCGTCTCTTCTGTCACTGCTACAGGTGCATTTGACTGTTCTTTCAATGGAGAATAGCCATGCAAACTTCCATTATCGAGCAGTTCGTTGATTGCAAGATCCAATTTCATTATTGGAACGTCTTTTATCCATCTTTTTGCGAAAGGCAGTCTGTCAAAATCCTTTTTTGCTATTTCCAACAGCCGTCTTGCTTCCCACATTCTCACAGGCCTGTCTGCAACATGTTTAAATATCAACTCTTGACCTGAATCCATCACCCATCCTATACCATCTGTCACAAAAACCTCTATTGCAATCAGTTGTCCTTCCTTTATTTTTGTCTGATTTGTATTCTTTGCATTGGGTATGGATGGTAATGCATGCTGCTCGTTCCTTTCTATCGCATGACCGCACAGATTTCTGATTGTATTGAAACCGAATTCTTTCACAGTGTTTTCCATAACTTCTGACAGTTCGCAGACCTTTACGCCTGGTTTTAAAATCTTCAAAGTCTCATCTACAGCTTTCTGAGAAGCTTCAATCATCGGATGTTTTTTCTTTCCTATGCAAACAGTGTATGCTCTATCCACAGCCAAACCGTTTATTTGCACTCCTATGTCCATCTTCACCAAGTCGTTTTCATCCAAAACCAAAGTATCGTTTGCTACAGGTGTATAGTGTGCGGCTATTTCGTTTATGGAAATGTTGACAGGCCATGCCGGTTTTGCTCCCATGGAAAGAATCTTCTGTTCTATGCTATCTGCTATGTCTAGAACTCTGGCTCCTTTCCTGACCAATCCTCTGGAAAATTCCATCACAACATCTGATATTTCCTTTGCCTTGTTCCAGTCTTTCTCGAAGTTCTCGTCCATAAAAGTCTTATCTGAAAGCTAGTTAAAATAATTTTATGAGAAGCGAATATGCTGGTCCTAGAGCTACTTTGTCTTTGATCGCAATAATGGTGATTGTTTTTGTATTGCAGATATTGATAAGAGGCATTACGGCAAACTTTTCTTTCATACCAGCTTATGCATTTCAGGAACCATGGACATTCATAACTTCCATATTCCTGCATTTTGACATAAATCACATCTTCTTCAACATGTTTGCACTTTTTATGTTCGGCATTGTTTTGGAATCAAGGATAGGATATAAGAAATTTTTATTTGTTTTCTTTGCAGCAGGAATAGTTGGCAATTTTGGATACATGCTCACAGCTTCAGATTCACAGATTCCTGCAATAGGAGCTTCAGGTGCAGTATATGGAATAATGGGAACGACTGCTGCACTTATGCCGTTTGCCATTATTTGGATCGGTGCTCCTATGCCTATGATCGTAGCGGCGTTCATATGGGGAATAAGTGAATTCCTTGGACTTTTTGTACCGAGCAACATTGCAAGAGGTGCTCATCTTTTGGGGTTGGCTTTTGGATTGGCGTATGGAATTTACCTGAGAAAAGTTAATAATAGGAAAAGGACTAGAGGTATTTTTCTATAAATTTCCTTAACATAGGTCTTCTGTTTACTTTGCGATTTATCCATTTGCTTATTCTGTTTATCTGACTTTCAAAATATCTGGCGACAATGAGGGAGAATACAAATGCAAATAGACCCAAGACAAATGTTTCCCAAAAATTTATAGTCCCTTTGAAAAATACTATTGTTAAGAACAGAACACCTCCCATGTTACCCATGATACCTGTCTTTATGATAAAAAATAATCTGTCTTCTGAACTCTTAGCTATAGCCATAACTAGATTTTGTTTTGATTGGTAATTATAGCTTCCACTCGCATTCTTTGAAGAAACTGCATGTCTTGCACTTGTTTGGATTGTTGTGATGCATAGGCCTTATGCTTTTGTTGAATATGCTTTCGAATATCTGCATGTTCTGTTTAAGCAGGTTTCTGAAACTTTCATCATACTCTCTCATGTATTCATAAATGACATTGTTGTCCTGGTCTCTCTGTATTATCTTGAAATATATTTTATCGAACTTGACAAAGTCTGAGTAGTTTTGTACAAAACCTTCGCAGTAGCATGATAGCTGAAGTGTCCTATCCAGAAATGGCTGTCTATTTACTACTTTCTTGCTTGTAGTCTTATCGTCTATGATTATTATGTTGCCTTTTTCTCTGACTGCTTTGTCCACTCTTCCAAGATAGATAAATTCTGTCTGGTTCAGTCTTCTTATTGCAACTCTTATAGTCTCTCTTGGAAAATCCAAATTTATTTTCTTGTCCATAAGCTGCTCCATCGTAATCTCTTCTCTATGAATCAGCTTGTCTGCATCTTCCAGCCTAGAATGTAAAAGCTGTCCCTGTATCTGCGCTTGTTTTACTTCCGGTACAAGTTTTTTGTGGAATTTATTTATCGTTATATACTGACAGAATCCTGCACATGTTGCAAAATCATGTACAGGAATGACTACTGTATCCATAAGAACTATTTGATTATTAGTTTTATCAAGTTATCGGCAGTTCATTTCCGGTGAGTTTTTTATACTTTGTACGTAATTTAAATTGATGGCATACGAACTGACATGTGAGAGATGCGGTAACCAGTCGGTAGAGATGCATTGCAAAGTCGTATGCAAGAACTGCGGAGCTATGGTTGATTGTTCGGACAAGTGATAGTAATGGCAACAGAAAAAGAAGTTACAGCAGCATTGAAGAACTGTTATGATCCTGAGATACCTGTTAATATAGTGGACTTGGGATTGGTCTATGAGATGAAATTGGACAAAGGGAAGGTTTACATCAAGATGACTTTGACCAGCCCGACATGTCCACTAGGAGACATGGTGAAAGAAGAGATTACAAACAAGCTGATGACTATAGATGGAGTAAAAGATGTTCAGATAGATTTGGTATTCAATCCGCCTTGGAACAAGGATAAGATGTCTAAATCAGCTAAGCGGCAGTTGGGGATGGCGTAGTTTCCTCCCAAGGATATTTGTCATAATAATTTATTTTTATCCCTAACTGCTCGGCAATTTCTATGTCCCTTACCATTCCAGAAGAAATGCCGTTCTGTCTATAAACATCTATTTCATCACACAATTTCAAAAAACGGTGTCCACCCTTTATTCCTATTTCTCTTTCTTCATGAATACTATCATCTAAAAATGATGCAAAATATATTGCAGTTGAAACAGGTACTTTATAACCTCTTCCAGCATCAAGCTCTTGCATATAGTATTTCGAAAGTCTTTTGTACATTTCTATATTGTAATCGAATTCCTCTTTAGTCCCGTTTCCTCTTAAAGGATGTGCAATGAAAACTAATTTTTCACCATTGTTGATCATTACTTATCTCAAAATAATCTTATGACTAAAAGTATTTATTTGAAGATGAATCCTGTCCTCTGAGACCAGAACAGCAAATCAAGCTCTCCCATAGGTATACCTATATTTTGAGAGAATTTTTTCATCTTCTGCTCTATCTCCAAGTACTTTTTCTTTGACATGCTATTTGGAAACTCTTCTATAACACCATGCTCTATCAAGTTATTGAGTATGTGAACATCCAAAATTGCCAGTTCGTTTCCAAGTCCTATGTTCCTTAGGAAATGTCCGCATTCTTTCATTCCAATTCCTTTGACATTCTCAAAAAGCCAATCTCTCAATTCTACAATATCTTTTGTATTGAGTATCTTTTCCTTTATCTGCGGGAACTTTTCTCTAGCTTCCATTATGTAGTTTGATTTGTTTTCATTGAATCTCACAGAATTCAAGAAGGGCTTTATCTGTTCCTTCGTACCTTCGAACAACAACCTGTTCTTCATCAATGTTTCAACAGCGTTCCAGCAGACAGTAGCTTTAGATTGTGGCGTACATAAACAGAATGCAAGCTCGGCAAATAATCTTTCATCTCCCAAGCTTAGGATTGATTTGAAATCATCTAGTCTTTTCTTTATGTCTGCCGATTTTTCACTATAAACTTTCTTTAGTATGTCTAGACTCATACACTATATTTACTATCAATAATTTTAACTACTTTTTCAAACACCTGTTTTTCATCCATCTTGTCGGTATCTATGACTATATCACAATACTTGTCTACTTTCTCGCCTATCGTAAACCCGTATATGTTCTTGTAAAGTTTGGTATTCTTCTCGTCTCTTTCATCTATCACTTTCCTAGCTTCATCTGGAGTTATCTTATCTCTCTTAGCCATCCTTTTTACTCTGCTATCCTTGTCTGCTTCTAGCCATATTTTTATTCCTGGAGATTTCAAATAGGGAAGTGTCCAAGATGTCAGAATGTGATTGCCGGATTTAGCTTTTTCCATCATTATGTCATCCACTTTCTTGTCGAAACTGTGATTGATAGCCCGTTGTTTCAAAAAATTCATCCCTTCAGGAGTATCCCACCAGTCGACACCTTGAGGATTGTATCCTTGCTTTCTAGCCAGCTCTCTGAGTGCATCACTTCCCACAAAAAGCCGCATATTGTAATGTTTAGAAAGACTTTCAGCAAGTGTACTCTTGCCAGATGCCGCCATACCGCTTATGATTATCGTTGTTCTTTTCTTGCTTGCCATTATATAATTTTATTGATTTGATTAAAAATTAAGCGCATATTTGCCTATCATGCTGTAGAAAAACTCCAATTTTTCACAAGGCAGTTCAAGACTCTTGACATCCTTTATAGCACCTACAATATCATAAGAACTTTGTCTTACATTTATCGGTTGTAACTTATGGTCCAGTAGTTCTATTTGCTCCGCATTTGCTAGGAAGAATTCTTCTACACATCCATTGGAATATTCCCACCCTTCGTTCATCACCATTCTTTTAACATATTTTCTTATGAATTTTCTCCAAAGAGCAAGCCCTTTTCTCTGTGGTGTATTGCCAAAGTATCCAACCTCGGTGGGATTTATCACATACGGCCCGTATAACTTTGTTAGGTCATTCTTCAGTGTTTTTGAACTTGCTTCATTCTTTGACAATATTTCTTCCCTTATAATTTCGTGAACAGGATTGCCTTTTTCCAACTTCTTCAGATTATTTTTAATTAAATAATCGTACATCAACTTTCCTGTACTGTGTGGTGTTGAGATGTAAGTATATTCTTTTTCTCTAGATTCCATTGGAAATCTGTTGACAAGATCATTGAATGCTTTTTCCTCTTCTTCCAAAAGTGGCTTGACTCTGTTCAATAATTTCATGTAAGGTCCTTTAATACCTTTGCTTGTATCCAATACTAAATCGAAATTTTCTGGAGATGTGAAGTCCTCTATTTTGTATTTTTCCCTATAATTTTCTATCTCGAACTTTTCTCTCTCTTCAAGATTCTTGATCATTTGCTTCTTGTTCTTGCCTCTGGCTTCTTCGTGTTTTATTTTAAGCAAACGTTCAGCCGCAATTTCTTTGTCGGAAGTTACAAAAACGTTATAAGACTTTATCTTAGATTTTTTGGCCCATTGGAATCCAAGTAAAGATTCCAACACTATACCATCCATATAATTGCATAAATTTCTTTGCCAGTCATCAAACGGTTCGTCTATCTTATCAGCATAGGCTACATAAAACTGTGAGACACTCATCCTTCTTCTATGCGCCATAGGCTCTACAAAATCCTTCTCTATGGAAAACGGATCCATTTCTAGTTTTTTAGCAATTCTATCAGCTATCTCGCCTTTTTCTGAACCAGGAGTTCCGGAAATTGTAATTATCAAAGCATTTAACACCCTTCAAAGATAAACTAATAAACTCTAAATGAAAATAAATAGTTTGAGGGTTCATAGTCTAGCGGTCAGGACAACGCGTTGACGTCGCGTAAACCTCGGTTCGAATCCGGGTGAACCCATTTACTGCTAAATGCACTTAATTATGCCGTATGTTCTGTCAAGAAGCTCCAATGAAAGGTCTGTGCTTTTACCGTTGCTGCCAACCTGTTCTATTTGCAAACCTATAGGAATGTATTTGTGCGAACCTTTTTCTCTCATGCTGTCGATGATTTCGCCGAGCACTTTTACAGAATGTTCAACGGACAACTCTCCCATTTTGCTGTAGTTTGCCTTCAATTCTTTTCTGAAGTCATCTGATATGTATACGCCCAAGTAGCCCATTAGATCAAGAACCTTTTCTGAAGCTATGGTAGAAAGGCTTATGAAAACAGTTATAGGATCTTCCGATGTGGCGATATGATAATCTTTATATTTAGAAAAGAAATCACTTGCATCTTTGGAATCAAAAATTATCTGGCTGGTTACAAATCTGCATCCGTGCTTCGCTTTTATTGCTATCCTTTGATACTCATTCAATGATCCATTCACAGCATAACCATGATTTTCTTTGTAATTGCGTTGAAACATTGTTATCCCACCAGGCACTATTTTTTCACTGCTTTTGTTCATAGACGATATGATATCCAATGCTTCTACAACGTTTGGACCAGGAAAATTATCGATGTTTTTCTCTTTGCCCACTACAACTATGTTATATATTCCACTGTTTACTATATTTTCAACTCTTCTTATGAAAATATCTTTTGGTAATCTTGGTGCTACGATATTCACAATAACTTCTCTATCTTGAAGTGCTATCAGTGATGCATATTCTTCTGGTGCCAGTCTAGACTGTTCATACAATACTCGTCCTCCAATCTCTCTTCTATCAATGATCTCTGGTACATTAAACGCATCTATCTTACATTCGTCCAACACACTTTTCAGCAAATTAAGCTTATTACGGAAATCACTAAGTGATAAGTCCAATTTTGGAGGAACAACTTCATACAGTATAGGATGATTGTATAGTTTCTTTTCAAGACTCATTACGACATCTACCAGATTCCTTCTACCAAAGATTTCATTTTATCATCTATCATCATCTTAGCCTAAGAATCATTTGGACAATTTTCCATTAATAAACTCCTGATAAAAATATTCCTATAAGAATAAATACCTTTTGATGCAAAATACTGTTATGTTGCCCAACATAGAAGAGATAAAGAAGAGGAGGATTTTACTGCAATTGACACAGAAACAACTAGCAGTAATCTGCAGTATGAGCCAATCATTGATAGCCAAGATAGAGAGCAAAAAGGTAAGTCCTTCGTATGCTTACATAAAGAAAATTTTTGAAAATCTGGAAGCACTTGAAAAGAAAGAGGAACTAAAGGCTAAAGATATAATGAATAATCCTGTGGTTTTTGTAAATCCAAATGACAAGACTTTCAAAGCGATTAAAATAATGAAGGAAAAGGGATTTTCCCAATTACCTGTTGTTGATAATGGTGTGGCTGTAGGCAGTGTTTCTGACAAGAACATTCTGGAATTGATTTCAAACGGAGAGAATCCTAAATATGTATACAATAAATCTGTTAAAGATTTTATGGAAGACTCATTTCCCACAGTGAGCAAAGAGACCGGCTTGAATGTTATGGCCGCTATACTAAAGCAGAATTTTGCAGTTTTGGTCAGCGATAAAGGTAAAAATGTTGGAATAGTCACGAAAGCAGACTTATTGAAATCTGTATTGAAAGGGTAGATATACAGTGAGAAAGTTTTTGACTGACATGTTCAAAGAGGAAGAGTCTGATGTAATTGTATTTGGTGTGCCTTTAGGCAAGTTTTCAAATGAAGAACTTGAAGCTATCAGAGAAGCTAGCTGGTTTGTAGAACCATATGATGTTGATAGAAGGATTAATTTGCTGGAGAATGTTAGAGTTTTTGATTCTGGCAACATAAAGCTGAAATCTCTAGATGACATAACTGAAATGACCAATCATATATTGGAAAAAAACAAGATACCTTTGATGCTTGGTGGAAACCATCTATCTAGTTTGTTTGCATTGAAGGCTTTTCCAAAAGATATGAAAATAATAACGTTTGATGCGCATAGCGATTTGAAGTTTGACTACATTGATGAAAAATTAGTAGAGATGGGAACTGTTGGTAAGAAGAAAATGGTAGACAGCAAGATAAACGATTCCACATGGCTTAGAAGACATTGCGAACACGGAGAACCGAGAAATGTGATGTCCATTGGAATGCGGTCTGCTGATGAAGATGATGTTGAATTTGCAAAGGAATCTGGACTTGCATTTTATACTTCTGAAGATATCAGAAACAGGATGGATGAAATAAAACAGATGGTTAATCAGTTTACAAATCAATCTAATGTGTATGTGTCTTTAGACATCGATGTTTTCGACCCTGGAATAGCTCCGGCTGTAGATTATCCTGAACCTGCAGGTATAGACTTCAATGAATTCAAGAAACTTATCAACTCCATAGAGGGAAAGATTGTCGGTCTTGATGTATGCTGCTTGAAACCCATTAAAAACAATCAGATAACAGAATTCTTAGCTGTGAAGTCTATCTTTGAGATTTTAGGAAAGATTTAATTAAAAAGCGAGCCAGCCCATAGTAGATCTTTTTTTGTAGTCTCTATATGGATCATAATTTGGATCTTTGGCATTCCTTTCAAGTTCCTCTTTAAATTCTTTCCTTATTCTAATATTTTCTTGTAGTTCACTTTTAGGAATTCTTCCGTACTTTGCCATTATTTTTTCAATACGTTCCTCAAGTTCATCATCATGTAAACCTGTTTGTTCCATTTCAGCTACAGTAGTGAGAGCTGTTTGCAAAGATTCAGAAGTAGACTCCTTAGATTCAATTATTTTGAAGGCTTGTCTCATATATCTTTTAAATCTCTCATATGGTATAGGCACTTGCATCAGCTCT
>DATDXT010000078.1:0-13643 GCA_035289185.1 archaeon
TAAACGCTGCCAACATGGGACAATTTGAAAGAACATTGATAATCGCAGAAGAAGGTTCGGATGTTACGTACATAGAAGGATGCAGTGCGCCAGTTTACTCCAAAGATTCGCTTCATTCAGCAGTCGTAGAAATAATTGCAAAGAAAAATGCGCATGTAAGGTACATTACGATACAGAATTGGTCAAGCGACGTTTACAATCTTGTAACTAAGAGAGCATATGCATATGAAAATGCTTTCGTCGAATGGATAGATGCAAACACTGGAGCTAAGGCGACGATGAAATATCCATCAATCTTCCTTATTGGAAAGAATGCAAGGGCAAATGTTTTGTCGATTGCATTTGCAGGCAAGAACCAGCATCAGGACACAGGAGCAAAGGCTGTACATCTAGCACCTAACACAAGTTCAAGGATAACTTCCAAATCGGTCTGCATCAATGGTGGGAGGACAAGCTACAGAGGTCTGGTAAAAGTAATCAAAGGCGCGACAAATGTAAAATCCTCGGTTCGCTGTGACGCTTTGATTCTTGATGACAAGTCAAGGACAGATACTTATCCATATATGGAAATAGATGAGAATGATGCTACAATCACACATGAAGCTTCTGTGGGAAAGATAGGAGACGATCAATTGTTTTACATGACATCGCGTGGAATACCTGAGCAGGAAGCATTGAACATGATAGTTTTAGGATTCATAGAAGAATTCACGAAAGAACTTCCACTCGAATATGCCGTAGAGTTCAACAGACTGATAAGGCTTGAGATGGAAGGATCTGTCGGATAGATTATAAAAGGTGGTTGCATGAAGCTGGAAGTATCCAAGAAATTTATAGATGAATTGTCGCAAGTAGCAAATGAGCCTGAATGGCTGGTCGAACACAGGCAAAAATCCCTTCAAATATTCAAAAAGATGCCGATAGAGAAGAACAACATATTTCAAAAGTATGTAGAGGACGAAGAGAAGTTCGATTTCAAGAAGATAGACAAGGATTTCAAAATGATCCTGAAGGATGAGACACAAGATGATTTCGACATGGATAATTCAATAATCACCACAAGCGATGGTATAAAAAATAATTTTAAACCGCATGAGAGAGGACATGTTTTCACCGACATCTTTTCCGCCACTAATAGTATGATTCAGGCAAAAGA
This sequence comes from archaeon, assembly GCA_035289185.1. GTDB lineage: Archaea > Aenigmatarchaeota > Aenigmatarchaeia > CG10238-14 > SCSR01 > DATDXT01. The sequence continues at coordinate 1,157 of DATDXT010000078.1, forward strand.
CATTTTTCTAAATACTAAAATAGATGACAAGATGGAGGCCTTCAACAATGCTTTTCTGAATTCAGGAGTCTTCATCTATGTGCCTATCAAGACAGAAGTCACCATTCCTCTCAGAAGTATATTCATCCTCAATAGAGACAATACTCCCATGTTCAACAGGACTATAATATTTGTAGACGAAGGAAGTAGCCTTAATTTCGTTCAGGAAACCTATTCCAACAATTCTAAAAGCTCACTCTATAGCGAGCATCTAGAGGTCTTCGTAAAGGAAAACTCCAAAGCAAACCTGACTTTCATACAGAACACAGACAACGAGTCAGAAAACATGATAAACAGGAAAATATTTTCCAAAGGTATATGCTCTACGTTTTCAGTCAATTTAGGAGGAAGGTATACAAGATACAACATAGAAAGTTTTCTAAACCATGATGGAGCAGAAGCAAACAACAACGATATTTTCTTCGGCAGCGGTGAGCAGAAGCTAGATATGTTCTCAAGACTAGTACATATGGCACCTAATACAAGAGGAAGAGTCACGTCGAAAGCTATATTGAGAGACAAATCACAAGCAATCTTCAAAGGAATGATAAAAATACTGAAGGAAGCCAAGAACACTCAAGCATATTTGTCGGACCATTCAATAATGATGAGCAAGGATGCTAAGTCAAATTCTGTTCCTAGTTTGGAGATAGAGACAGACAGTGTAAGAGCAACACATTCAGCATCCACACAACAGCTTGATTCAGACCAGATATTCTATCTTACGTCAAGAGGTCTAACAGAAGAGGAGGCAAAGAAAACAATCGCATTCGGATTTTTTGAACCTTTCTTCAAGCAAATATCCAGCAAATCTATGAGAAAATGTGTGGAATCTATGATGGAAGACAAATGGGAGAACACTCCAGGCACACTGAAGATATCGGACATGTCAGATGTAATACCTAAGTCTGTAGAAGAAGAAAATATTTTTAAAGACCATTATAAATACAGGTGATTGTTTTGTTCGATGTAGAAAAAATAAGGGAAGATTTTCCAATACTGAAGAAAAAAATAAATGGGAAGTCTTTAGTTTACTTAGATTCTAGTGCCACGTCGCAAAAACCACGCCAAGTAATAGAAATAATAAAACATTTTTACGAAAACCACAATGCAAATGTCCATAGAGCAATACATACTCTCGGAGAAGAAGCTACAGAAGAATACGAGATGGCAAGAGATAATGTAAGAAAGTTTATCAATGCTGATAGCAACGAAGAGATAATTTTTGTAAGGAATTCCACAGAAGCGACCAATCTTGTGATGTATGCTTGGGCTTTGAACAGTCTGAAGAAAGGCGACGAGATAGTTTCATCTGTGATGGAGCACCATTCAAACATTGTGCCTTGGCAATTCATCAGAGACAAGCTGGGTGTGAAGTTGAAGTTCGTAGACATAACAAAAGATGGAAACCTTAAGATGAACGATTATAAATCCATTTCTAAAAACACAAAGATGGTCAGCATAACTCATGTATCTAACACCTTGGGAACAATAAATCCTGTTAAGGAAATAGGAAAGATCGCACATGATAATGATAGTTTATTTTTGTTAGATGGCGCACAATCTGTTCCGCACATGCCGATAGATGTGAAAGACATTGATTGCGACTTTCTAGTTTTCAGCGGTCACAAGATGCTTGGACCGATGGGCATAGGAGTTTTGTACTGCAAGAAGGAAATTCTGGAGAAAATACAACCATTCATGTATGGTGGAGACATGATAAAATCAGTCACTCTGGAAAAGACCATCTACAACGATCTTCCTTTGAAATTTGAGGCAGGTACCAGCAACGTGGAAGGCGCTGTCGCATTATCAGAAGCAATCAATTATCTGAACAAGTTGGGAATGGACAACATAGTCAAACACGAAAGAAGTTTGAACAAATATGTGTTGGATAAACTGTCAGAATTGAAATGGATTGATTTCTACGGGCCGACAAATCCTGATAAAAGAGGCGGACTTGTAGCATTCAATGTAAAAGATGTCCATTCGCACGATGTAGCACAGATTTTGGACGGTGAAGGTGTTGCTGTAAGGTCAGGACATCACTGCACGATGCCTCTCCATCAGAGATTGGGAATAGAATCAAGTGCCAGAGCAAGTTTCTACATCTACAATACAAAAGAAGAGATAGACGTTTTTGTCGACGCTTTGAAAAAAGTTGTAAAAATGTTAGGATGAGTTTTTAATAGAAGGCTTTATAAAGATTACTTTTTCACTTTAATGTAGATGATTTGTATGCCCAAAGAAATGTATGATTGTCCGTTGCCAACAGAGATAGTAAAAGTTAATGACAGCTCTATATTTATCCACGGATTAGCTCACGGTGTCTTCAACGGATATGATATATCTAAATCTGTCAAATATTTGGTAAAAAACGAATTGGAAAAATGGTCAACTACAGATACTCTAATATTTTATGAACAGGGATTTGACAGAGCATTCGGATTTAAAAACAACATCAATCTTCCAACGGAAAATTTTAAAGACCATAGAATTTTCACTGAATATGAAAGAGCATCAATAATACTTGGATATATACCACCAATGCCGATATTCTTGATATTTGGGTTTATAACACCAATGTTTCCAAATTCAAATTTTAGTAAAAAAGAGCGTGGAGCACTTAGGATGGCTTCAATAGACCCTTCTTATTTGTCTGATGCATATGATGCAGTTAACTCTGCATTGGGTTCGGTATATGAGTTTTATGATAACATAACTACAAGAACATCAATTCTAAGATCTCTTTTTATGGCTAGAACTCTTAAAAAACACTCTTCTACAAAAGAATCTTTGCATGCTTTAGTGGGTGCAGGACATTCAGTGCATATTAAATATTTCTTAGAGTACGGAGCTCCAGATTATATGGAAACAGAACTAGACAGACGTCTATCAAAAATCAAGTAGGATTTATTAATCTACATTCGATGTATTGAAATTATGAGCGATGCCATTTACAAGGACAAGATAGTAGATCATTATAAAAATCCACGTAACTTCGGCAGCTTGAAGAATGCCAGTTCTTCAGTAAAGGAAAATAATCCTTCATGCGGGGATGAAATAGAGATTCAAATGATAATCGAAGACAACAAGATAAAAGACATAAAGTTCCAGGGAATAGGATGTGTAATAAGCGTAGCATCCACTTCCATGCTGACATCATTCATCAAAGGTAAAAACTTGGAAGATGTGCAGAAACTTACAAAAGATGATGTCATAGGATTGTTGGGCATACATCTGAGTCCAGTAAGATTGAAGTGCGCTCTTTTACCGTTAAACATAATAAGATCGTGTCTTAATGATTTGAAGTCTAGTAAGAAGGCTTGAAGTAAGCTCTTTCCTGTCCTTTGTAAAAAAATATCTTTTCATCACCGATATTCAAACTTTTCCTTACGAAATCTTCTACGGCAACCATTTTATTCTTAGACAAAATTTCTACTGGTATGACTTTATGTCCATTATCGTCTATAGGCTTTACCTTTGAATCCCTCAAAAATCCAAGCACATAGTACCAGTCATGTTCTTTCCTTTCAACACCAAGATTCTTTCTAGGATTATAAACATTATGTTCTTTTAACACCAGAAGTTTCTCGTCGCCATAGTTCAAAATTTTCTTTTCAACAACATAATCATACATGCCATTCATGTCATTTCCAGGCTTCCACTCATTCAAAGGGAACAAATATACGTTCAACTGACTTGGGTCAAACTTCTTTTCTTCCATACCAACCATTTACTAGAAATTTGCAAGAAAACTTTATAAATCCATTTACAGCGACATTAGAAGTGCCGACAAAGCTATCAATGTTATGTAGACCCTGCCTACCTGAAACATCATTCTTTTATTTCCTATCCAATGAATCAAGAACCATTTCGTTATAGTGTTTGCTATAGTTGCCAGGATTATCCCATTTGTAGCAGCAGCATAACTTATGTGTCCTGTCAGTGCAAATTGTGCCAAGCTTATCGTTATTGCATCGACATCCACCAATCCAGATACAAAAGCTATCATGTATACTGGAGTGAATCCTAATTTGTCGACCAATGCGATTATTACAGATATTGCGATATATACAAAGACAAATCTTATTGCAGGCTTAAGTGTTAGAGGCGATCCTATTTTCAAATCTATTTTCCTCACCGAGCCACTTTTCTTCAAGAATGCATAGCTTATCAAACATCCTACAACTGCGAGTATTATGACTTTCAATGCCAATGCCTGTGCCAATTTCATGTTCAGTATAGAAGTCCACAACAAAACCCTTACAAATACTATAGAAGACGATATCATCACTGCGAAGCTGGCAGGATTGAGTAGTTTAATATTTTCCTTAACTCTTGTCGCCATGGAGACGGCTACTGCGACAGAGCTTGCAAAACCACCCAATATTCCTGTTATCAACAGTCCTTTGTTAGCACCAAAAATCTTCATAAGCATGTAGGAAAAGAATCCCACAGAAACAACCATGACCAATGACAGCCATGTCTTGTACGGGTTTATTGCATTCAAAGGATCTATTGTGCTATCTGGTAGTGCTGGTAAAATAAGAAACGTAAGTATTGCAAAGACTACCGCGCTGACTATTTCTTTAGTTGTCAAATTCCTCGAGAATGAATGCAGCTCTTTCTTGGATACAAGTATCATGGTTGTTATCATGCCAAGTATTATTGTTATGAAGAATGGATACTTGTCAAAATACGACAAGACACCTATGAAGAAAACCATGAGAAAAGCTATTTCTGTTGTCGCACCTACATTTTTATTCTTCTTGTATTCTACAAAATATCCGGCAATAGTAAGTACACTTAGTGCACCAAATGCAGCCAGCACTATCACATAGTTTCCAATAAGCTGACCTAAATATACAGACATCAGTCCGAACAATCCTGCCAAAATGAATGTCCTTACACCCGAGAACATTTCCTTCTTGCTTCCTCTCTGCCTATCCAATCCTATGATAAGACTTATAGCTAAAACAAGTACAATCCTTTGCAGGAATTCTGTTTCCAACACCATTCTTTAAATCCATCTCGTAATTACTACTAATTTAAATTAAGGATAACTAACTTAAAAGTATGCCAATGTTCGTTGTCAGTTTAGACGGGCCGGATTTCTCAGGCAAGTCTACTATATCCAATCTTTTATTGGAAGTGTTGAGGGAGAAAAATCGGGACAAAGAAATAGTTTTCAAGAAGACTGTATTACCGAGTGATCTTATAACAGGCTCTTTCACTAGAATATTGAGGAACTCTGCAGACGATGTGTCGTCAAATGTATTTGCTTTGGCATATGCCTTGGATCATCTTCATCACCATGAAACTGTCATAGAGAAGGCAGTTAAGTCGGATTCCAATATTGTAATAGTTCAGGAAAGGTCACTGCTCAGCACTTTGATATACCAGGGAATACTCGGTGATGTTGACTTGAAATGGTTAAAAGAAATAAATAAGTATGACAAGAACTATCCGCACCTGTCAATCATACTGAAGGTTGATTTGTCCGAGCTCCTCAAAAGGAAGAAATTGGAGAACAGACAGTTTGATAAATTCGAGGAGGAAGAGCATTTGAAAGGGCAGATAAAAATCTATTACAATTTGCCGCAGGACATAGCTTCCGATTTTCATGTAGAGTATGTTAATGCTAACGAATCCCCATTGGAAGTCGCCAAAATGTGTGCAGAAAAAGTGCAAAGGGAAATAGATAAAATGCTTGAAATGGAAGAAGTCATACCGGAACACACGAATAAAAAAATAGATTCTTTGACAAGTTTTTGATAAAGATTTAAAGACCATTTAGTAATACTTAATTCAGGTCTTGAGTGTTTTATGGACGACTTGGAGATTTCTGTAAGGGAAAGGTTGGGCGAATGGGAAGCTTCCATACTTTTGGACTATTTGAAAAGAAATCCTCAGTACAATAGCAGGATGAACGATGCATTGGAAAAATACAGTCAAAATGTAAAAAGGTCATCTGAATCATTGAAATTTACTTATTTTGATGACAATCAGACAGATAAGATGACTAGTTTCTTGTCTGTTGCATTGATGGATAAATTAGATTTGGAGACATTGATAAAAACTCATCGCTACAGTTTTATTGATTTGGATTCCAGTACAAGGCTTACAGAACAAAGTGCAAACCGTCAATCAAGTATCTTAAACTTAAGTGGCGAAAATGCGAAGCACAATATTTTAGATAAATACAAAACCAAAGATGCAATTGCGCAGAGAGTTATTAAGGTTGCCAGAGAAAGAGGACTTGCAGAAGCTTTGAAAGATGAAACCATCTATGGTGTAATCAGAGAAATTTTGCCCACAGAAGAATCTTACAGGCTTTACAAAATGCGAGGCACAGATATCATGAAAAGGCTAATCAAACAATCTAGTGCAAACAATATTTTAAATCTTAAAGAAATCATCGGTGTTTTAAATGAATTTTATATCAATGTTTGGGAAGAACAGGTATCTAAGATTTACAGATCATTCTAAGCCATTAGCTACAAGAGATTTGGAATCAATCTTCATTATTTCTGGCCATTCCAAATCAAGTTCTTTTAATTTTTTGCTAAGTGTAAGATAGGATACAGTATATCCTGTCCAGTGAGGAAACGTTTTATCATTCCTGCTTAAAAATATTCTTTGGTAAAGATTTCCATTGTTTTTTTCGTTCAAAAGAGGCTTGATTTTCCTCCACATTATCCTCGCTTTAGTTTTTGAGATAGCTTTAGACCAAGGATTGATGTTTCCTGTTATATGTTCTTCAAAACATTGTGCCAGTCCTTCCATTGCAAAAGAGTCTATAAAGGCATAGTCATCAAAACTTTTACCAGTTATCTGATATCTCATTGCATGATTGAATTCATGCATAACGGTTCCTCTCAATCTATCCTTCCAACCTTTTGTTTCTGTGTTAATTTCCAATGTTATATTATTTTCCCATGTGAAACCAGTTGAACCGCCCATATCTTTTATAACATGTGGACTTGAAGTGTACACAAGATTTATTTTGACAGGCTTTTTAGGCATCAAGAAAAGTTCAGCTTCTTCCAGATATTTCTTCACAAGTGGCTTTACCTTGGCTATAAATTCCTTGGTCTGTAAAAATTCATGTTCAACCATATAAAAGATTTCTTATTGTCAAATATTAAACATTAGAAAGCCATTTGAAGATGGCAGATACAAGTTCCTTATGTTTTCCATCGAAGTTGTGGTTAGCTCCTTTGACAATCTCCCATCCAAACTTAGTAGCAGAAGTCTTTCCTTTCAACTTTTCTATGTATTCTTTCACAGGTTTCATTGCGTATTCTTCCTTTTCCCCAAAAGAAACGAAAATAGGACATTTAATTCTGCTGAACTCTTTCAAGTCAGAATAGTAGTTGAAAAGTCTTGCTTCTACATTCTTCAAATCTGCATAGCTTAGAAATCTCTTGGCCGTATAGTGTTTGGATATCCATTCTGGTAATTTTTCATCGCCTTTCTTGTTCTTTACCATAACTTTCGCTACTTTTAGAGCTTCATCGTGTCTATCTCCCAGTTCCTTCATAGTTATATTATAATCGTCTGCTGGAGCTAGAAGTATAAGACTTTTTATCCTAGAATCTTTAGTCTTGTACATATAGTATGTTGTTTTCTGGCATCCTGTGCTATGCCCCATCAAAATTATACTTGTGTAACCAAGTTTTTCCAATAAATCCACTGCCCCATTCAAGTCATATATACATTCTTCAAAAATTTCTTTTGATGTTCCTATGGTGAACCTTTTATTTTTCTTAACAAATGGTGTAAACATTCCCATTCCCCTGTTGTTTGCTAAAAACAAATCAAAATTTGAACCTTTGAACTTGTTTGTCATCTCAAAATACAAATCCCAGGAAAAGAAGTCACCAGTCATTCCAAAGACATTGATAACTACATTCTTATTGTTTTCTTTAGACTTTACAAGAAGTCCGTGCAGGTTCAGACCATCTTTGGCACTGAATCTAAATAGTTCTCCTTTTATAGGATCAGTAGCTCTCATAAATATTATTTTTATAATTTGCTTTCTAACTTAAATCCGAACAAATTCTGAAATTCTTTTGGTAATTCATTTCTAAGATAATTATTCATTTCACCATCTATTTCATTAGTAACATCAATACCTTCAGTTTCTTTTCTTTCAAGCAATTTATAAAGATTTACAAAATTTTCTATACTTTTCCCATTTACAGTAACTTTAGACACATCTTTCAACAATGCATGTGTATAGCTAGAATAAACAGTGTTTACAATGAACAACATAGCCAGATAATCTTCTAATGCATCTTTACCAACTTTTAGTTTGTTTTTCCTGTCTTTGGCCATAACGTAAAAATTGCCCCTCCCATCATCTACAGCTTCATAAAAGCATTCTATGATATTAGAGTTGTTTCCTTTAGCATCCATAACATCCAAAAATAAATGATATTTTCTGCCGTCTACACTGTCGTCAAACAGTTTTAATCTTATGTCAATATAATTATCTGTCACACTACTTCACTAACATAACCTTGAATTTTATCTTTAAATCCTTTGGATGCGGGAGAAGAGATTTGAACTCTCGAAGGGACTAACCCACCAGAACCTCAATCTGGCGCCATAGACCAGGCTAGGCGACTCCCGCGTTGAATACTAATAAGCTTTAAGAAAATAATAATTTATTCATGAAAGTCAAGAGCAGATACTTCCATGCCAAGCAGGGTCTGAAAAGAGGAACTACGGCAAGAGATAAGAAAATATACAATAAATCCAAGAAGTTCAGAAACATGGAAAAATAATCTAGAAGTAATCCATCCTTTTCTTCACCAGTCTGATTATATTTGTCCTTCCACGCCTCTCGCTTTCTACAATACCGCGGTTTACCAAGCTCTTTATCACTCTGCTGACCTTAGCTTTTGACAGACCAGTTTCCATAACAACTTTCTTCTGGTTTACATTCCCACCCGCCTTTACGATAGCGTCTAGAATCATCTTTTCAAAATTGTCCAATACAGAAAGAATTACATCCTTTGGCTTCCTCAATTTCCTGATTACCACGAACGCTCCAAAAGCTGTCACTGCCACTCCTACAGCAAAGTACATCCAATAGTTCGTTATGTTTGAAATCAACGACGTGGGTTCGTATGAAAGCTGGAACTTGAACGGCAAGTCTGTCGTAATGTTTGCTAAGCTCCATGTCAGTATGATCCTCTTTCCATCACTGAGTATCTGGTAGCCTGTAGGCAGGGTTGGGAACGTCTGATTGTTGCTGCCAAGTACCATACCTTCAGGCAACTTTACAGAAATAAAGGCAGAGTCTATGTTCTTGTTTATCCCAAAGTCTCCATTGAAGAAGAACGTGTTTTTTAAATCTTTCACAAGGTCGTTTGTAGTGAATTGTATCTCCAGATTTCTTTTATCAGGAGTCAGTGAAAGATCGCAGTTCACGTTCGTGACAGCGACAGAATTTACATTGCATTCGACAGGTCCGGCATTGCTTACGGCTTGGAAACTCTTAATCTGGCCGAAAAATACAAAGTTGAAAGTTTTCAATACTTCTGAGAAGGTTATAGTCATCTTCACATCTGCATTTCCACCTTGATTTATCACAGAGTCTACGCTATAGTAAGATACCTGGGCATTTGCCATAGGCATCATGATCAATAGTGTCGCCAGTGTGATTAAAACAGCTTTCTTCATAATTAAGAATTGTTTGGCCTTTTATTTGATTACCATGTTAATCTTCAGGCCGCAGCTTGAGCATCTGTCCTTTTGCATGTCGATTTTTTGCACTACACCATTCTTTCTTGTGATAAGTATGTGGTTGCAGTTGTAGCAAATGGTGTCTTCTCTTCCACTTATGCCGTGTGCAAAGACATTCCTCATACCTTCTTCCTTTGCTGTTTCCCAGAACTTTTCCAATAAAGCCGTGGAAGTCTTTGGTACATGTGTCAGCTTTCCTGCTGGTTTGAAAGGCACGATATGGATAGGCGTATAAGAATCTATGATAGCTGTTACAAAATCTGTGAATCTCCTGAAACTTTCAAGATCTTCTCCTATCTGCGGTACGATGACATTCGAAACCTCTATGTGTATCCTATGTTTTTTCATCTGTTTCAAGAAAACTCTTATAGGAGCAGTATCCTCTATGCCGCAATGTTCTTTATAGAAATCTTTCTGCAGAGATGCATACGATTCTAGGACAATTCCGTCCAGAAACTTGTCTATCTTCTTGTTGGTCTCGTTCGTAAGATATCCATTTGTGACAAGAACATTGGCGATTCCCCTCTTTTTATTCATCTTCATGAGTTCAAGCACATATTCCATGTCTACTACAGGATCCCCGCCGCCAAATGTGGCAGAATAAGTCTTGGATTTCTCTATCTCGCTATACATCTTTTTTATGCTGACTTCTTTTTCCTTTCCACCATCTTCTTTGAAATCGAACTTGAAACTAGAACCGACAGTGCCTATGAAGAACGTCTTTGAGTTAGGATAAAAATGGAACATAGGTATGCTTTCAACAGGTTTTGGGCCAAAAGACGTTATCTTGCCATAATTCAGCGAGTAAAGGCTGTTATCGATGTTCTTCCTGACTCCACATTCTCCAAGCTTGCCTTTTGGTATGAAACATCTCCAAGAGCAAAGTTCGCACCTTACACCATTTCTTTCTTTCTGCCAGAACAAAGCATCATTTAACTTCTCCTTAGCCAATAAACCACCTCAAAATCCATATTATAATATATATTGGTGTCCATAGGTAATATTGTTAAATTTGTGCCCCAGTAGCTCAGTTGGTAGAGCAATTGCTTCGTAAACCTACAAAAAAGCAATAGGTCGGGAGTTCGAGACTCTCTTGGGGCTCTATGATAAAGTTCATAACAAACAATCCGATATGCTTCATCTCAGAAGAGAAGACGCTGGTAATTTCAGATGTGCATATAGGACTGGAGCATGATCTTTACAAATCAGGTATAATAATCCCAGCACAGGTGGAAACTTTTTTAAAAACTCTTAATTTCGCGATTGATTTTACCAAAGCAAAGAAGCTGGTCATTTTGGGCGACTTGAAAAATCAAGTGCCCGGAACAAATATCAGAGAACTCAGACAGATACCACTTTTCCTGGAGAGGCTGTTGGAAAGAGTGGATGTTGTACTATGTAAAGGCAATCACGATGACAATATAGAAATGATTCTGCCAAATGGAGTAAAACTTGTAGGTAGCGAAGGGTTTAAAATAAAGAAGTATGGCTTCTTCCATGGTCATGCATGGCCAAGCAAACGTCTAGCAGATTGCGATTACATTTTCATGGGTCATCTGCAGCCAGGAGTGCAGTTCATAGACGCACTTGGATACAGAAATGTTGAACAGGCTTGGATAAAGACGAAATTGGACAGTAAAAAAATAAAGGAAAAATACAAAACTGCGAAGACAGGGAAGCTGAATCTGATAATCCTTCCAGCATTCAACCGTTTGTCAGGCTATTTCATACTTAATTCCAACAAGGAGCTTACAGGACCACTTTTCAATTCTGATGCAGTCGACATGGACAATTCTGACATATACCTTCTGGACAGTACTCATCTGGGAAAGATGAAGGATTTGGCTAGGTATGGTTAAAAAATAAAAAAAAAATAAATTAAAAAATTCTAGCTCAATAAGGCATTTTCCAAAGACTGTGAAGTACTACTGATTGCATTGTCCAATTCCTGTTGTACAAGGGTTTCTGCATCAGATGCAGCACCAGTTGTCTGTACGGCAGGAGTTGATGTGTTGGAAGTCATGAACCACGCTGCTACTACCACTACTGCAATGATTATTGCTATTATGGCTAGTTTCATTCAAATCACTCCGTTTGAACTGTCGTGTTCGTATCTTCGTCTTCAATCTCATTCTCAGTTTCTGTTTCAGTAGTTGCATTCCTTACAGGATGTCGTGCTGTTGCATTGCATACATTAGTGAACTTTTCACAGAAATCTTGGCATCTGTCATTGTCTCTGTTCTCATCCTTAGAGCAGAACTGTTTTATCTCAGATACACACCTATGATCGTCTAAATGCTTTGCACAATATTCTCTGAATGCAAACACGCATCTTTTGTCTGTAGGATTCTTTTCACAGAAATCTTTTATTTTATCTCTGCAAGATTCGCTGTCAGTCTTGTCACAAACATTGCCTATCCCTTTCAAAGATTTGGCAACAGTTGCACACTTTATAGGATCTTCCTTACAAAAGTCTTTTATGTTGTCAGCGGCTTCCGATGACTTAGCATGTCTCGGCGCAGCTACTATGTAAGCATTGTAAGAAGCCCCATTTACAGTCATTGTCCCGTACCATACATCGCGTTCGATCCTAGTGACCAAATTCAAGCTGAAAGATCCAACTTGAGAATTGTTCAGATAGACATCACCGCTTGTACTCCCGTTTCCGAACACTATATTCTTTATAGCA
>DATDXT010000079.1:0-6474 GCA_035289185.1 archaeon
GGTTCGCTTATTCGCTTTCTAGCAAAAGCTTCAGCCTGTAAAAGAAAGAACAAGAAAGCATTGAGAAAAACCTATCGGTTTTTCTAAGCCAATTCAACTACGGGTCTCACTAGACCCCGCAGTATTCTTGGCTGATAATAAGTTATTGCCTTCCGCCCATTTAATATTATTCATTTTTCTCTTTTTTTCAATTTATTCCTGTTTAACTATTAAGTCTAGACTTTCTGTTTATTGCCAGAAAATCAGAATCTTCTTCCGCTTTTAAAACCTAGAAAAAAGCCAACAGATATGCTTATCATGATAGTTATTGCTATTAGTCCAGGCATTGGATTAGAATTTGATAAGCTTAATATTGCATTGCCTGTAATCTGGCTGTCTGCCATTTCCACATTTGGATCATCTTCAACAATTATCTCTCCTTTCATAGTTTTTGGATAGATTGAATCAATGTACATATATGTTCCAGGCACATCAAAAGTATAGCTGTAACTTTCTCCTGCCTGAAGTCTTGGGCCTTTAATATTTACTGTATATATCTTTACAGAATGAGGCCATGCTCTTGTCTCACTTTCTCCGATATAGTCATAGTTTGTCCAGGTTACAGTTGCTCCTTTTGGCAAGATTATCGTGCTTGGCTCAAATGCAAAATGTCTTATATCAACATTTCTGTTTGTAACTTTTCCGGAATAGACTATTTGTATCGGCTTAGGCTCTTCAACTTCCGGCTCTGGCTGCCCATTTACAATGGCTTCATTTATCTTGGAATCTACAGGATTGGATTTTGCCATTGCCTGGCTTTTCATGGCAATTGCTATTCCGATTGCAAATATCAATACGACCAATGAAAGGATTATTGCTTCATTTCTTTCCATCATGCACCTGATATTGTTTAAACAGTTGAGTTGCCTGTCTTTGATTGGGATTGCTCATTTTATTTTAAATCATTTATCTGGATCGCTTAATATTTTTAGGTTATATGCTTCAGTAATGTTTCAAGTGTAGCTAACAAGCTTATCTTAGCTTGTTGTGTTTATCAGCTGATAACTTTTAGGCAAGACCATATCGCTTTCTTTCAATGAGTTTATTGTTACTTCAAAATATTGCAGCAAAGTTTCCTTTTTATCAGCTCCTGTAATCTTGGCTTCGTGGGGAAATGCATAAAATTTATCCAGGAAGGCATCTATCTGGTCTCCTTTTGAATTGTTCATCTTTACTAAGATAGTATCCCTGTTGTTCACTAATTTTCCCTGTTTTGTTATTTCTGCGCTTTGGACATCTTCAAGGATTGTCAATGGCGTGCTCTTCAATTGGTATTGTTCAAAGCTTATTGCCCTGTATTTATTCTTTTCAGATTGGCTGCATCCTGTTTTTTCACAAGTTCCAAAAGCTGTTTTCTTGGTATTATCCAAGTATACTGTATCATACTGTTCCTCAGCTTTTTTCCCAGGTTTTTCAAATAATTCTATCTTCACCTTATCTCTCAAGATGTGATAAGTGTTTCTTTGGTTCAGTTCTCCAAATTTGTATGAATAGCTTGTTATCTTATCCTTGTTTGTCAGGAGCTCCTTAACTTCAGCAGAAAGTTCAGGTGCAGGAATCACTTCATCTATGGGTGGTGCAACAACTTTGGCTTCTTCCTGAGGCTGCTGAACTTGAGCTTGTGTTTGCTTGCCAGAACAGCTCACAATTAGAAGCAATATTGACATTATGCAAAGAATTAATAAGATTTTTTCTTTTTTCATATATCTCACCTCTTGGAAAATATGGCTTATTATTGTTGTTCAAGCTGATTTGGGATTTATTGTATATAAATCTTTAGTTTTATAACTGGTAGTGTTTTGGTTCAATATGAGTATTGTTATAGTTATAACAGTTCTTAATTTTGTCTGTGCACTGGTTTAATTGCTTTAATTGTATCATTGTCTAGATTTAGTTCCTTGCAAACTTGCCTCACAAAGTCTTTGAAGAATGATCAAAACGCTTTTAATTGCGCTCAGACAGCTTTTTCTGAATTATTTACATCTATCCTAATTTATATTAATCAATAGAAAAATATTTGAATAAATATAGAATCAAATAAAAAAAATAAAAAAAGGTTTTAGCCTTTTTATTGCTCTGCCTCTGCCTCTGCTTCAGCTTCAGCTTCAGCTTCACCTTCTGCTGCTTCTTCCATTACTGGGCTAGGTGCTCCTACGCTGATCTGGCTTAATGAAGTTCCGCTGATTTCTACTTCAGTTCCCTTCATGTCTGCTGCGTATCTATCATAGTACCTTAGCACTCTTGAAGCTCTCTGGGTGTCTTCTGCAGTCCATCCTGCAACTACCATAGCTACTTTATCATCTGTCTCAAATAGCTTTAGCATTGCTTTGTTCTGAGGTATTCCAGATTCTGTTCCACAGGTTCCAGCTGCTAGTCCCATGACTTCTGCTGTGACTGAGTTTACACATGGTCCGCCTAATGTCAATACATTGTTGGCAGCAATCATTGCTGAGCTTACATCTTTGTCTAGCTTTGCAAATCCGCCTTCAATTGGATTGATGTTGACGTTTTCAGTTCCAGCTCCGCCAGTTGTCTTTGTCGTTGTTGCGCCTGAGATTACGAATACTTGTGGCAGTCTCTGTCCTACAGGGTATTCAACAGTCAACTCATTTGGATCACTTGTAGGTGATGTTTCTTTTACGAAGGTACCCATTGTGGTATACGCGTAGTTGACATTGTCTTCTTCTTCAGGTGTTCTGGTATCAAGTGCTCCAGTTTCTGTGAAGTCAACTTCTGTATCGCTTGAAGCAGTTATCCTATAGTCTAATGATGCTGGTACCAAGTCTTCGTAGTCATCGTTGTCAGGTGTTGTTATGTTCAATTCAACTACATTTGCAGTTGAGTTAGTTACATTAATTTTTGCACCTGCTTTGGTATTGATTGCAACCTTAGAGTTGTTGTATGTTCCATCACCATTCAAGTCGACATTGATCGCAAAGTCATTATCTGTTGTAGCTGTTGATGCTGCATTTCTGACTTTATACTGAGCTCCTCCAATATTAAAGGTGACTTCAGTATCTCCTGTTCCTGAGTAAGTCTTCTCAAGGTTTTCGTTGGTTCCAACATTTTCCAATTTGATTTTTGGATTGCTGTCTGTATTCTTATCAGCTCCTGCATACCTCATTAGATATGTTGGCCTTTTACCTTCTTCCTTGCTTGCATCAGTTACGATGAAGAAATCCTTCTTGGTTATTCCAATAGATTCATTCACAATAAATGCATCATCATCTGAAGCCATGTCTAGAGTTGATGCTGCTGATGCATATGCTATTACAACACTTACATCATTTCCGCCAGTGTCCATCCATCCAAGTGAATACTTCTGTTTTCCACTAGTTTTTAAGGTTATAGACTCTGTGTCAACATCTGATAAACCTAGGTACTTTATGTCCCAACCATTAGTAAAGACTACTTCCTTCTCATCTCCGTTTGCTGTTATCTCTTCACTTAAGGTCTTTCCAGCAGCTACATAATAGTCATCATCTGCAGTCATATTGACTTGGATGTTGTCTATCTTGAAGGTTGTGTTGTCGTCGCTACCTGTAATTGTTACCAAGGTGCCATCAATGGATTCTTCTCCAATTTCCAATGCTGTGTCTCCAGTCCCTTTTGTGAGAACATTTGTGTCTGTAAGCACCATCTTTTGAGCCCCAATGTAGAACTCAACAACATCATTAGTGACATCTCCAGCTTCATTTGGAATAATATCTGTTACTCCAATCTCTGTTCCATCACTCAATTTGTCAGACTCGCCATCTTGTATGGATTTTGTTGATTCGCCGTTTACAGTGAACTTTGCTTTGATTGTTCCTGTATCCGTGATTGCATCAACAGTTACCTCATAGGCTTTGTCTCCGACAGTAATGGTTCTTGTTTCGCCTTCTTCCATGATTACTTTCTCAGATCCACCAAACATGGTTAACTTAACCGTCAAATCATAGTCTGTTCCTGTTCTTCTAGCCTTTACTATAGTGTAAGTGCTTCCTAAGATGGTTATCTCCTCATCTTCGTAATCTGAAAGATATGTTCCTGTTGATGTTGCTGTTCCTGTTGAATCTTCTACATCAGATTCAAATGATGTTGTAAATTCCAACTCATACCTTGCAAAAGCCATATTGTTCTTAAAGAACAAAAAGTCAGCTGTTACATCATCATCATTTTCTGTGTAAACAACATATCCTGTACCAGTAGATGTACTTGCTGAAACAGCTTTATCCCAATGTAAGTATTGGTTGTATTTTGCTGATCCTTTATTGTTGTTAACTTCTCCTCCTTCTAGAGCATTCAAGTCGCCATCATCTATGAAGCTTACTTGGCTGTTGAAGTTCTCTCCATTCAGAGTTGTAGATCCGGTAACTTCCGACATCTCCAACACTTTATTAGAAGTCCCAACTTTCCAGGAATCTCCTTCAACTGTTGTTACAGTTGTTCCGCCTCCTGCTGAGGTTGTTGCAGATGTTTGCAATCCTATTGCAATATCTGTTACTCCCAAAATATCTGATGCAAGCCCTGCTGGATCTGATCCACCAGTTCCTACGACCAAAATACCGTCAAACTTACCATCCTGGATGAATGGCGAAGGGTAATTACTTAGGTCTGCTGCTCCCATAGCGCCGAACATTGTAGCGCCTAGCATTGTTGCTCCAATGCCCACTGCAGCTATCCTCTTAATAGCTTTTCGCAATTTCAATCTAAACACCTCCTTGTGTTTTTTTATGAGATCTTTCTTGAGACCCCTTATGTAGCATTAACTGCTTTTGGTCAGGCAACTTCAGTTTCTTTATAAATTTACTGGATTTGTTCACGTCTCAGATATATACAATTTTGTATATATCATACCCTATCTCTAACTATACTTTTGCCTGATTGGCAAGCTATGTGGCTGAAAATCATTTATATACTTTTCGCAAAATCTCATTTTTTTCCCTTCGTATAAACTCTCGCAAGCCGTATAAAACCTTTATTCAACTGTTATAGTATAGTGTTACTCTAAAATAGTATTTTTGATAAATTCACTAAAAAAATAATCGTGCATATATGAAAACAAATAAATTTTTGGCCTGTCTTTATATACTGTCTGCCTGCCAGATTATTTATTTTTCTCTGCCAAAGCATAAAGCGCATCAAGGTTTTTTTGATAGCTAGCTTCATCAGGATTTATCTGTATAGCGATTTTGAATTCTTGCTCGGCTGATTGATAATCTCCAAGCCTTGCATATACCGTTGCTATGTCGTTGTGAGCTTTTGCATATTCAGGATTTGTAGAAATAGCTTTTTTGAGTTCAATTATTGCTTCATCAAGACTTCCCATTCTCATGTATATCAATCCGAGATCATTATGTGCTTTGTAATATCCTCCAAGTTCTGGAGGATAAATTTCTATTGCTCTTTTTATTGAGTCTATAGCTTTATCATATTGACCAAGTTCTGCATATGAGACTCCGATCTCTTCTTGGGCAATATAATTCTTGCTGCTGATCTCAATTGATTTCTGAAGATAATAGATTGCTTTGTCATAGTCTCTCTCTTTTCTGTAGTATGCTCCTAGAGCCCAGTTGGCATCTGTGCTAAGAGGAGAAACCTCTACAGTTCTGGTCAATAACTTTTCCTCATTCTGCCAGTCAGCATTTCTTTTGATAGTTAAGATAGTATATGCGCCAGCAACAATTAAGAGTGATATGATAGACAGAACAGCAGCTTTTTTGCCAAGGATCATTAAGTCCTTGACCTTATATAATAGGTATCCAAGAAGCAGGCAAAACCCTATTGAAGGAAAATAAAGATATCTGTCTGCCATGAAAGTTGATTTTGGTATAAAATTGTAGAACAAGAACATTGTTATGAAAAACCAACCAAAGGAAAAAAATATGAGTTTGGATATTGTTTTGGATTTATAGCACTTAACCATTATGTAACCAATTATCATCATTGCTGCGAAAGACAGCATGAAATTAATGCTTAATATGCTGGTTGCTTTTGGGATAGTTCTATATATAGTTAGGTTTACTGGATATATCAACAACCCTATATAATAAATGACAGATTTTAATGAGGTAAGCAAGGTGACATAAAAACTGTCTTCAAAATAGCTTAGAGTTCTTCCCACTCTTTGGACAATTAAGAAATGAAGCAAGACATAAACAATGCTTACTATAATATAGGCAGCATATTCTTTGATAAGCTTGATGTCCTTGATCCTGAACTCTTTAAGATTAGCACTAAAACAGATATCATATAATATCAGTATTCCTATGAATGTTATTACCTCTTCTGAAGAAAGCAAAGCCATAACATAAAACAAGATGGAATAGTAAAGATGTTTCTTTTGCCCAAATTCCCTGTATTTGATGAATAGGTAAACTCCTAAAAGAAAAAACATTAGGCCAAGCATGTCAAATGCTCCTGTCATGTTTGTTACTCTTTCTGTATGGATTG
>DATDXT010000080.1:0-12706 GCA_035289185.1 archaeon
AGGTTTACATGTTTTTTAAAACAAGTTTAGATTAGACCCAGCCTAAAAAATACATACAGTGCCATAATCATGCTGCAAAACAAAAATGTAGTTGGTATTTCAATCGGCAGTCTGCCACCTATGGTATAGATCAGAGATTTCTTATAACGATAGCCACCATCTTTCAATGCATTAAACTCTATAAAAATGTCAGCTATGAATGTAGCCAGTCCAATTTCTATCATTATTTGCAATGGTGCTGCATGTCCCATCCTGTAAAAAATGAAATTGGTGCCTACAACGGCTACTAGAAAATATGAAATTGCTGCGTCTACTGGCACCCTGTCGGATATCCTCGGCGTACTGCTGTTCCTATATTTCCACCATCCATATTTTGTACCAAGCAGTTCAACTGCCATGCCAATAATACTCATCAAAAATCCCACCTCTATCGCAAAAAGATTTTTATATTTTACTGTAGTGTATACGGATACAATTATTATTGCTATGAACCATTTGTTAGACTTCAAATAATCTGAAATTTTCTTGATTGTCATTAGAACCAGTTTGGAAACCCACTGTTAGAAGTGCCTGATTGCGGAGTTGTCTGATTACTTGCAGTATAATAATTGCCTTTCTTACAATCCAGACATAATCTCTGCTTGCTCTTCTTGGATGTACATCTTACACATGCCAACTTGTTACAGTTATCACATGCTAAAATTTCTCTCGTTTTCGTCTTGCATGATGGGCATGGTATTATTGTCATCTAAGCCACCCTGTCCATCCCTGAAAAATTATTCTCTGCGAGCCTTATCGGAGGATTTATTTTCACCAAGCTGACTTCTCCTTTGTCCATAACGCTGTCATGAGCCTCTATTGTCACAACTTCTCCCACAAGCAATGTGTTTTCACCCACCTTCAAGTTGTTTACAAGCCTGCATTCTATCCACAGCATTGCTTCTTTTACTCTCTTTGCTTTTATTTTCTGAGATGAATAATGATTGAGACCCACTTGGTCCAATTCGTCTATTCCTTTAGGATAGTTTTTGACGCAGTTCAGCATCTTGTTCAGATAATCCTTGGAAAGCACGTTTATCACAAACTCCTTGGAACTTAAGATGTCTTGCAATATCCTATATGCCGGACTGATTGTAACGACAACCATGCCTGGATTGGATGAGACAGGTATAACTGTATCGGAAGGCACCGCACTTATGCCTCCGCCTTCATCATTGCTTGTTATAAGTGTCAAAAGCCTTGGAAGAAGCAGCTTGTTCACGTTTTTAGGCTCTATCTTCATTAATTAATTATTGTCTTGTATAAAACTTAAGTTAGACAAAAAACACAATTTATTTAAGAGTGGTAACAATGGCATTGTTTGGAAGAAGAAAAGAAGAGCTTAGACAGGAGATGGAGAACATAAAGCAAGCCGTAGACGTACAGCTTCCAACAAAAGAAGACTTGCAAAGGACTGAAGGACTTTCTGTTCCTAATTATGGCGGTCCTGCGATGGACATCAGACCTGCGGGAGATGTTACTGGTGTGGATGCAAAGCAACAGGGTGGTGCGCCACTTTTCATCAAGCTCGATAGATACAACAAGATACTCACTTCCTTGTTTGAAGTAAGGAAATCGCTTGAAAATCTGAAGAATGTTTTTTCTTATGTGAGCGAACTTGAGAGGATGAAGTCTGATAGTTTTAAGATGCTGCATGATGTAGTGGCTAAGATGGACCAGAAGCTTGACTACTTGGACTCAGAGTTCTTAAGACCTCCAGGATTTGAATCACAGTCCACAACTCCTCAGATGACTATGGAATCTACTAGTCTTGAAAACATAATCGGAAACATGAGGAGCAAGATTGATGAATTGAGATCCCAGATTGAAACAATTTAGTGGTTTTAACAGCTAGAACAGACTACATTTTCTTTAGAGTGTTTATAAGCTCATCGAATTTTTTATAAAAATCATCAGGAAGGTGTATGGTCCTAGATTTATCATCATATGGGTGTAGTGGTTTTATAGATTCAACAATTCTGCCAGCATTGTATTTGCTCACAGATTGATAATTATGAAAATTAAGTGCAGGGGGAGAGATTTGAACTCTCGAAGGAACTAATCCACCAGCTCCTGAAGCTGGCGCCATAGGCCAGACTAGGCGACCCCTGCTTAACCTATAGATAATTATTGCACTGGCAAGAAGAAATTTCTACTTACAGGATTATGTTTGGTGTTTCCTTGAACGTATCGAACACTATTGAAGTTACAGTCTTGTCTATCCCCTTTATGTTTCTGAGATTCTTGACCAAAAACTTTCCTATGTCATCTGTGGTTTTGGTCTTTATTTTTACCAAGATATCCCAGTCTCCAGACAGAGTGCATACTTCCTGCACTTCTGGATACAATGTTATCTCTCCCATTATCTCTTCCAGATCATTCTTCTTTGATCTTGCAGACAGAGAAATAAAGACGAATGCTTTGGCTCCAACCCCAAGCTTGCTCTCATTGACCATCAAAGTATAGCCTTTTATCACGCCTTCCCTTTCCATCCTCTTTATCCTTGAATGGATTGTTGTAGGTGGAATGGTCAACTCTTTGGCTATAGTTCTGACTGATAATCTTGAATTCCTCTGCAAAATGTTCAATATCTTCTGATCCTTGTTTTCCAACGACATTATTATCTATTGAATAGTAAACTATTTAAACTCTGTACATTGTTCCTTAAAAATTGAATTTTATGTATATTCTTCAATAAACCTTGATTTCCATACAGATTTTATATATTCTTGGTGCATACGGCAGAACCTTCCTTTGGCTCAGTATCTCATACCTTTTGCCTAATTTTTTTAGGACTTTGTCCACAGTTTCCGCAGCTTTAGAATATGGGTCTTCCTTTGGACCTATGCTGTAGTAGTGTATGATTCCTCCCTCTTTTTGAAGACATTTCACTGCTATGTCCAAATAGTTCTGTGCTTCTGTTGGAAGTGGCATTATAACTCTATCGCATGCGCCATAATGGTTGGGACATTCATCCTTTACATCATCAAGTATAGGTATAATCTTGCCTTCATGTATCTTGTTCAGTTTTATGTTCTCTATCGCATACTCTACAGCATCTGGGTTCATCTCTATTGCTAAAATCTTCTTAACTCTCGGCTGCTTCTTCGCTATCTGAATGGCATAAGGACAAACCCCGCTGAACATGACCATAACTGTCTCCCCCGCCTTTACTTGTTCTGCAAGCCTACTTCTTTCAGTCCCTTCCCTTGGAGAAAAATATGCCTTCTGTGGGTCTACTTTTATCAAGCATCCGTATTCCTTATGCACAACCTTTGTGTTCCTGTCGCCCAAAAGCAACTCGTACTCTCTCAACCTTAGCTTTCCTTTCCTCTTTGAGGATTTTTTCAACACAGACCTTATGTTCTTGTTGGTCTTGAGTATGGATTCTGCAATCTCCACTTCCTTTTTTTTCCACTTCTCAGGAACATCGATTATAGCGACTGCCTTTTCCCTGGATCCGATGACATCATAGCTTTTGATGGGTGGCTTGCTTGGACTTTCTTCCAAGAATATTTCCTTGAATGCTCTGATAAATCTTCTAAGAATTCCACTCAACGTCTTTCACTCCCTCTTTCTTGTTTGAAAATCTTGCTAATGCAAAAAGCAAATCAGATAATCTGTTAACATATGGAATTATGTTTTCGTTCAAATCAATTTCCTTGGACAGTCTTGATACGCTTCTTTCAGTCCTTCTGCAGACAGACCTTGCTACATGGAACACAGAAGCTGCGTGAGACCCGCCTGGCAGGATGAATCTTTTTAGTTCGGGCAGCTGATTTTCTATCTCGACTATCTTATCATCCAAAAACACAACTTTCTCTCTACTTATCTTGGTGGAAATTTTTGTCGATGAAACTGTAGAACCTATCTCTGAACCTATTGAAAACAAATCCTTCTGTATCTGTTCCAAAATCAAATCTATTTTCTTGTCTTTGTTCAAATGCCTGCAAACACCGATGAAGCTGTTCAACTCGTCCAGGTTGCCCAAAACATCTACAGAAACTTCGTCCTTGCCTACATCCTTGTTGAATATCTTGGTGTTTCCTTTGTCCCCTACATGCACATGCTTCATTACTAATCAATTGGCGTCCTATCCTCTAATTTTTAAGTAGCAAACGTCTAATTTCAATTGGAAGAATGTTAGGCCAAAAGTGAAATGATGAAAACCAAAAAAGAAAACATTCTTTACGAAGAGGAAGTTCCTTGGAAAGAACTGGAAAAGGCAAGAGAATACATACTAAATTTCCCATATGCCGTCTATTTTTCAATGTATGATAACAGGCTTCAGTTGACAGGAGTAAAGTCTCCTCATAACAAAATAACCAGAGAACTGCTGCGTGTCCTTAGAAAACATGAGGTTAAATCGGATTTCAAATACCAAGATACGAAACTACCCAAAAGGCTGCCTGAAGATGACAACTACTACAATGATGTAAGACTTTATGATATCGTAGCTATTTTGAAAGAGTATACATCAGATTATTTCATCAAAAAAGGATATTCTGTAAAAGTTGTGAAAGTCAGTACCAATGCTAAAATAGATTCCGCAAATAAGGAAATCAAAGGATTTGCCAAAGATATTGAAAAGTGTGATGTGTGCTGGGATCCGACTGAAGAAAAGGATAAGAACAGAATTATAGGGCATATTCTTGATATGCAAAAAGGTGGTTGCGAAGTTTCTTTTGTGAGAAAGAAGGGCAGTCCTGTGGTCTTTAACAGATTTTATATGTTGAAAGACAAAACTGGTGAAAAAGAACTGTTTTGGGACACTATAGAAGGCAAGAACTATACAAGAGATGACATGGATGGATGGTTTAATGACAATGCATTAGACACTCTTGTATTGTCAATCTATTCTGCGGTAGCAATTGGCAAATTGATGGAGTGCAAAAGAGTTTATACTCCTGAACCTGAGATAAAAGAATTTTTCTATAGTTCAATACGAGCACTCGAGTCCTATCCTTTTGTAAGGAAGATAGGTGAAAAGATCGGCATACAGCCTGAATCTGAAACTGACGGGAATTCTCCTTATTTCTACCACCTGGAAAGAGAGAAGGACAAGTTCAACTATCTGGAACTGAATTATAACATGGAAACTTTGAAGTCTGATATCTTGGAAAAGGAAAAATACTTGTCTGAAGAATTGAATAAAATGGAAAAAGAAACAAAAATAAAAAACCGTGATAAGAAAATGGAAATATGCAAGGATGTATTGAAGTTATGTGCGGAATTTAAGAGTGTTTAATCTTCCTTGGATTTCTTCTCTATCTCTTGATCTATTCCAAGCCTTTCTGCTATCTCTTTCTGCCTGTTCCTTATTGTGACTTCGGTTATTCCTGTCAAGTCTGCAATCTCTCTCTGCGTTCTCTTCTCGCCTACAAGCACCGAAGCTATGTATATTGCAGCCGCAGCAACACCTGTTGGGCCTTTTCCAGAAACCAATTCGTATTTCTTGGCTCTCTTCAAGACTTCTATCGCTTTCGCCTGGACTTTGTCGCTCAATCCTAAAAGTGTGCAAAATCTAGGAACGTAGGTGGATGGGTCTGCCGGTAAAATCCTCAAGCCCAATTCACGTGCTATGTATCTATGAGTCCTTCCTATCTCCCTTCTGTCTATTCCGCTTGCCTCTGCTATCTCATCAAGTGTCCTTGGGCTTTGCAGTTCTCTTCCTACTGCATATGTCAAAGCAGCTATGACAGATTCTATGCTTCTTCCCCTTACCAATCCCTTGTTGACAGCATCCTCATAGTATCTTGCTATCCTTTCATGGACGGTTCTAGGCAACCCTAAAAATGAAACTATTCTCTGCAATTCAGAAAATGCGAATGATAAGTTCCTATCCTTGCTCTTGATCAGTCTCTTGTGCCACTTGGTTAATCTGTAGTATTGTGCTCTTTTCTTTGCCGGAACCTTGTAAAGCTCACCGACACCTTTTCCTATCTCTGTGGTCAATCCTTTGTCGTGTTTTGTAAAGCTCAATGGTGCGCCAGCTCTTGCCCTCTTGCTCATCTGCTCTGTATCGAATGCTCTCCATTCCTGTCCTGTATCTACTATTCCTTCCTCCATGACAAGACCACATTTGCTGCAGACTAGCTCTCCTCTGCTCGTATCTTCAGTAAATTTAGTACTACCACAGTCAGTACATTTCTTTCCGAACTTGCCGCTAGTTTTTTTTGGTGCCATTTTTATCACTTTTAAGTTAATACCGAAAGGTTTATAAGTCTTTTTTCAACAGTAAAGTATTTAAAGCTTACATTTGATATTCTTCGTACTTGTAAATCTCTGCTACTATCACCTCTTTCCATTCAGCTATCAGGTTGGAGAATTCCTTTCTTATTTCTGTTTTTATTGAATTTAGATCAGCAGTATCTTTTGCCAGTACGACAAAATATATATCGTAATCACCTAGCATGGACATCAAAACCACGATCCTGTTGTGGAACTTCAAATATCTTATAAAATCCTCCAATTTCTTCTCCTCTATATTGTGCAGCTTCACATAAACATGAGCTCCTAGAGGCAGACCAAATGCTTTTGGATTGGGAATAACGGTAAATCTATCTATAGCACCATATTCTTTCATCCTATCTATCCTTCCTTTGACCGCATCTATGGACAGATCCACATCTTTTGATATTTCTTTTAATGTAAGCCTGCCATTTTTGTTTAAAAGGTTGACTATCTTCCTGTCCTTTTCGTCAAATTTTACTGTTTTTTGACTTATTTTTTCGGTATTATTCTGATTCTTTGGCATAATTTCACTAAAATTTAATTTACATTTTGTTATATTTAAAGTTTATTCTTGTAAATTACAACAAAGGATTAATAGTTAAGATTGCAATAATTACTTAAAGGTGATGAAAATGGTAGAAGAAACCAAAAGTGTAAAAGCAATGTTTAAGGTTACAGAGACAGTGCCAATATATGCAGATACTGGAGATGGTTCCGGTGATTCATTCTTTGCCGGATATGAAACTTTATATCGCGGGCATTTTATGGGCACTCTTGAAGACATCAAAATTTACTTGGAGCACGTTAAAGGATATGCATCTAGTGCACATTTGGCATACAAGCCAATACACCCTTTGGAAATAACCACTGAAATGGAAAATAGTGCAACGAAAGTCACAAAAGCAACGATGAGAAAAGAATTTGCTTCAAATCCGAGGTATAAAATTGGATATATTGGAAGGATAAAAGAATTGAAAAAGGAGAAAGCAAAATTGGATGAAGAGATTGAAGAGTATAAAAGGTTGATTGAACTGTGTGGTGGTTAAGATGACAGATATGAAAGACATGAGATTGGAGAGAACAGAACAAAGATTAGATAAGATGATTGACATAATTAAAAGTAGACAGAAGATAGATCATGGATTCTTAAATGATGACACGCCTAAATTGGCTCATAGGATATGTAGTGATTATTTTGGAAAAATCCGTATAGACCGAAAATGCCAATAAATGTTGCGGCTGCCTCATTGTATCTTGCAGATCTTGCTCTTAATACGTATCCTCAAGAGGGGAAATATGTTTTTCATTCTTACCATTTGCAACAGGGATTTTTTGGATACGTAAAATTTTTGCTGGAAAGGGAAGAACTGAGTAAGAAAGATACTAAAAATCATGGCAATGAACATGTGAATGAAGAAATGAGCTACAACAACATGTATAACGATAGTAGAGTTTTATCGAAGAGATCTTCAGTTGGAATTGCATGTAAAGATATATTGAAGTCATTTGGTTTTAGAAGTGATTCTGGAATAGTTCACCATGATGCACGTTATATTGCAGAAATTGGAGGATTCCTTCAAAATGAATATCACATTAGTTTGCGTCCTCGTTTCTTAGGCTAAATTATTGTCAAACCTTGGCGTTTACTATGAAGATTATTTCATTTTTTAATCTTTTACATTTCTCTTAAATCATTTGTGTCTATTATCACAATCTCATTGTTCAAAGGGAAAGCTACGTTAAACACAGGAACAGAATCCACCATTGCAAACTTCGTGCCTTTGTGTGAATGACCGTGTATGACCACAGTAGGATTTTTCTTCTTCAAAACTTCTTCATATTTGAAAGATCCCAGACCTCCATAAGCAGTTTCCAGCTCGCCGACAAGGGTCTTGTATGTGGGAGCATAATGCATGAGGACTATCTTTATGTTTGCAGACATCCTGTTCAAGAACTTTTCCACGATTCCTATTCTTTCTTCATAAATCCTTCTTATTGTTGGTATGTTCTGCAGCTGCCACCTTGTAGGATTATCCAAACTGCCTATTGTTCCTACTATTCCTACCATGTCAGACCCGACTTCCAGCATGCAGGCATCATCATCCAAAATTTTCATGTTCTTTGACAGGTTTCTTATCCTTTCCCTGCTGTCCGGTATGAATTCATTGTTGCCGAAACATGCGATTATCGGACATTTGACCTTTTTTGATATGGCTTCACGCACTTGTTCAAACAGATGAGCCTCGCCACGTTCTATTACATCTCCTGCCAGAAGGAAAATATCTGGTTTGATCTTCAAGTTATCTAATGCTTGTATAAAGTCATGGAAGTAGTTGGGCGCATGTATGTCAGAAGTGGCTGCGATTATCATAATTAATTGTTCTACTCCTAATTTTATTTAGGCATGTCTGTTAAAATAACGAGGTTTGTTGACGTCACAATACCAGGCAGAGGTATCCCAATCGCTAGACATTATCTGATTGAGAGCACCAATGGGTTTAGTACTGAAATGTACCTTGCGGATGTAAACGACAACAAATATGTTTCCGTGTATTCTTCAAACAGGTTTGGCGTTGTTGGTGCCGGATACCACAAGATGTCAAAAAAGATGTACAGGGAAGTTGAGGGGAAGTTTTTTGGCAAAAAGACATGGTTGTTCGAGGATATTTTATCCAGAGGTCAAATTCTGGAAAATATTTTTTATGCTTACACGTTAGACGGACAGATGGCACTAAAATACGATATAGACAAATTGGATCATCTATTGGTAAACGATTCTGCGCCTAAACACGAGGAGGATTCTGGCACAAATGCATACTATCCTGTTCCTACCAACGAGTTTAACGGTTATACACTAGCTTCTTATGAAAATCTTGAATCTGTAAGAAACAGAAACATGCGATCGACTGGTGGTTCAAGGAATAGAGGTATGGATTTTATCGTCAGTGATAGAAAGTTCACCATGATGCCGGATAACTTCCTTGTGGTAAAAAGACCATCTTACAAATTTGAGAAAAACAAGTATGGTATCACAAGAAAACGCATAAGAAAAGTTCCTGAATATCCACTTTACATAAAGAAAAGAGATGGTCTGAGAAAGAAAATTTTCAAGGTTTCAATAGGTGATGTAGAACCAATCAAAAGAAGCCGTTATAGGGTGGAAACTGGCAGGACTTATAAGCAGAGACTTGTCAGACATCTCTACGATGCAAAAGACATTTTCACTTTTGACAGCTTCAAATCAAAAATAGCATCGTCTATAGCCGTAAACATGCTTGCTTCGTTTGGATCGTCACATCTATCTTATTATTTGTCATCAGAGTATTTGCATCTCAATACAAGCAGCCTGCCAGTCATCTGGGGAATAACCGGGATAACCACACTTTCTGTATATGCGGCAGCATTTGCGACAATGCCAAGATTGTTAAATGTGAAACACACAAAGACACCAGATACTTTGAAAACAGCAGCAAAAGAAATGGGTGTTAACATACATAAGTTCGGAATCTCGATGATGGATGATGTAAACGCATTTGCATATGATGTGTGTGGCATAGGATGGCTCAATGTCAGCAAAGGCCTTATAGATTTGGACGACCCGAGGCATTTGGCAGGAGCATCCTTTCACGAAGCTGGCCATATTTTTTACAAAGCAATAACCAAGACGATGCTCGCATGCTATCTGTCCATTGGATCTTTTGTGACTCTATTGACATATTTGGGTCCGAGACTGAGTCAGAATCCCGAATTGTTTGTAGGACTGGAACTTGCATACATACCATCGATGATATTGATGTTGAAAAGTTTTAAAATAAGACAAGAATATTTAGCAGACAGATTTGCTGCAAAAAATGGATTTGGACAAGATCTTACAAGCTTTTTCTTAGCGCATGTACCGCTGGAGGAATTTGACAAGACTCATTTATTGTTTTCGCATCCGTCGGCAGCTTCACGTGTAAGAAAAATACGGGATGTTAAAGCCATGCCTATAAACTTCGATAGACAGAAGTATAAACAAGAAGTCAAAGAACTGATTGAACAGTTGGACAAACCTGATTCATGAAGGGTATTAAAAGATTGCGTTTCAAATTGGGATTATGGAGAATCTGCAAGCGGTTTTTGAAAGGCTGCAGGATGATTTGGAAGGCGAGAGTAAAAAACTGAAGAACTTGCAGACAGCTTACAACAAACTTGCTGGTAAAGTCAATAAAACCCCAAATTTTGAATATCATGCTACCTTGCAGTTATTGTATGCCAACAAGATGATACTGCAGAATATCGATGTTGATGTTGAACATAGATTTAAGAAGAGGGGCAGAGGGAAAGGTCTTGTAGCTGACATATTTTCTATGGATGATGGTAAAAAGACCGTTGCTGAGGTTGAGACTGGTTATTATTTTGATCCGGAGAGTCCAAAAGTAAATGTCGGGTTGAATGATGTAAACTATATGGGATATAATCAGCTGAGGATCATCAGTAAGATTTGTAGGTATAGTACAATAAGAGAAAGGGGGCATGGGACAGAATCTTATGATTTTGGTCTGATAGTAAATCACAAATCTGTGGGTAAATCTCATTATGGAGAGCTGACAATACCTTACATATTTCTGTTGCCTCCTAAATTGAGAAACCCTAAACTTATAGAAGCCATAGCAAAACGTGCAAGCATGATGGCAGAAAATTCGAAGAAAACAAATGATCCATACAACATGAATGGTGTCAACAAGAGTAACTTGTCTAATGGAAGGTTGGATTTTGTCGGCTACATAGATGGAACTAATGTCAAAGAACGCAATATCGGAGACATGATTTCTGGCTTTTATAGGAAATAATTAATTCTATCTTAAAACAAATAATTGTTAGATAGTTATGGTATTGTTATTGCCTTTGATCGTAGTCTTCGCCATAAGCCTGCTTGGACTGACTGGTGGTTTCGCACTGCTTTACCGTGAGAAATGGGCTAAGTCTATATCCAAATACCTGATAAATTTTGCTGTGGGAGCCATGTTGGGTGTGGTTTTCTTGGACATCTTACCAGAAACACTGAATCTTGTACCTTCTTCCAGTATATTGATGTACTCTTTAATAGGAATAATCACATTCTACCTTTTGGAAAAGACTTTGTTTTGGTATCATCATCATTCAATGGAACAGATATGGCATAAGAATCACACCGCAGAGGAAAAGATACATCCTGTTGGATTCCTGATAATGTTGGGTGATGCTCTGCATAATTTTATAGACGGTTTGATAATAGGCGCTGCATTTCTGACAAACTTTGCGCTTGGCATGACGACGTCCATTGCCGTCCTTTTCCATGAACTGCCTGAAGAAGTTGGAATATTCGCGGTGTTGATACATGCAAAATTCAAAAGAACAAAAATTATAATCTACAACATCGCCGCTCAGTTATGTGCAGTCATAGGTGCACTAGTTGGACTTCTGTATCTGCCTCTTTTCTCGAAGAATTTGACAGCTGCCGTTCTAGCATTCGCTGCTGGCAGTTTCATCTACATAGCTAATACAGATCTGCTGCCAGAAACTCACAGGGAGAAGGAACCTGTGAAATCATTAGTACAAATAGTACTTCTTTTGATTGGTGTATTGACTATCTGGTTCGTGACTAAAGTTTTTGCTGAATGAGTGCTCCCGGAGGGATTTGAACCCTCGACCCTCACCTCTGTTCCTTTTTAGATAGGACGGTGCCGCTCTGTCCAACCTGAGCTACGGAAGCTTAAAATAAGATTCTAAGGATATGCATTAAAAGGTTGCTGGGATTATTTGTTCGATCTAGTAAGTTTGATGTCTTTGCACAAGACCCATCCTGTCGTCACTGGCTTTTCCACTTCCCACCAGTCGATATGCCTTCTTTCTTTGGAAATCATATGCACGCTTTCCAGGATATGTTTCATGTTATCGCTAAGCCTCAGTCCTTTTACAGGCTGTGATATCTTACCGTTCTTTATCTCGAACATGGCATCTCTGGGTATGGTTGAAAAATCTCCTGCAAGATAGTCTCTGAACCTTGTATACCAAGTGTTGGTTATGTAAATGCCGTTCTTGACCTCGGAAATCATTTCATTCAAGTTGCTGTTTCCTTTTTCCAGAACTAGATTCCAATAGCTTGGATAGACTATTCCTGCGTTGCCTGTAGGCTTGGCACCGAACTTCTTGGCGGTCGATGTGTTGTGCAAATAAGTCTTCAACATACCTTTGTCGATAAGTTTCAATGTGCTGGTCGGTCTTCCCTCTTCGTCAAACAGTGTAGAACCGAACCCATTTGGTAATCTTGCATCATCATACAATGTCACATTATCGTTGGCGACTTTTTTGCCTATCTTGTTTATAAGGAAAGATTCGCCTGAGTCTACTTCGAAAGCAGAAAAGGCATATGACATGTAATAAAGCAGGTTGGCCATTATCATCGGTCCGA
>DATDXT010000081.1:0-2964 GCA_035289185.1 archaeon
CGGCGATAAGATTCCAGGTTACATTCCTGGCGGTACAGACGGGATTGGAATACTTTTGAATATAGTGGGTCCTGCAATTTTAGGTACAGCTGCCGCAGCGGTTTTTATATATTATTACAAATATTCGAAAGATGTTAAAAACTTTCTACAAAGTTGGCCGGAGATAGGAAGAGAAAAATTCGAAGAAAAAACAAGAGACGTGCTGAAAGAATTTAAAGGACGAACAGGGTTGCATGTGTAAAAATATTGAATTATTTATAATGAAAGCAAATTAGTTTTATGAAATTCCTGCAAAAATCCATCCTGAATAAGATATACACCAAGAGAGACAACTGGTCGCACAAAGGGCAGTATGGAAAACTTCTAGTGATTGCTGGCAACGAGAGGCATACAGGATCGGCTATGTTTGTCAGTATGGCTGCTTACAGAGCTGGCTGTGATCTTGTTTATTTAGTTGGACCTAAGAGAGCGATGGATGTTGCTGCAAACTATTCACCTTTATTCATAACCCAGCCTTTGGAAGGTAAACAATTGGAACCAAGACATGTGAACGATATCCTTTCGATGATCAAAGAGGTGAGAGCCACTGCTGTCGCTATCGGTCCAGGTCTATGGAGGAAGGAAGAAACATGGAATGCAATCATAGAACTTGTTGAAAAGATAGAAGTGCCTATGGTGATTGACGCTGATGCTGTAAGAGCTTTGAGCAAATCCAAGGAAATGCTGTTCTCCAAGCAGATTGTACTTACTCCGCATGACAATGAATTCTTGGAGCTGTTCGGCAAAGAACTGCCAAGAGACAAGCTAAGTAAAAGGATTGAGATTGTGAAGAAGGAAGCTTATGGCATAAATTTCTCCGGCAGCGAGGCTCGTGAAAAATCCCCAGTCACCATTCTTTTGAAGGGGCATGTTGATGTGATAACTGATGGCACAAAAGTAAAATTGAACAATACTGGTTCCACAAAGATGACTGTTGGTGGAATGGGAGACACGCTTACAGGAATATGTGGAGCTTACTTGGCAAGAGGTGTTGATACATTTACTTCTGCGTGTGCGGCCGCTTTCGTGAATGGAAAGGCTGGTGAGCATGCTGTGAAGAAATACCAGGAAGGTGCTATAACCACAGATCTGATAAAAGAGATACCAACAGTGATAAGGAAAGGCAAGTGACTTATAAGTTTATACGATTATCTGCCTAAAGTTATTTTATGAAAATTGCTATAGTTTCACTGCTCTTTTTAATGATGTTTCTGGCAAGCAACGTTAATGCCGCCGCTGTTTATACCGCATCTGTTTCACCTACAATCCTTAATGCCAGTTTGACTCAGATGGTCAACTTTACAGTTTCTGTAGATATTTTATCGCCTACATCTGTCAAGGAAGTGGACATAAAGATGCCTCAAGAATTTACATATAGTGGTGATGTTGGCACGGACGTATCTGGTGCGACGTTTGTCCTTTCTGGCGACACTTTGAGATGGTACAATTTTGACATGCCATTGGGCACAACAAACTATTTCTGGTTTAAAACCACGGCGGCTAATGCGATAGGAGAAAAGGATTTCAATCTTACTGCAATAGACAGTTCTGATGAGCCTGTTCTTACAACACTAGCTACTACAGTGCAGGATACAATAAGTCCAAGATGGTTCACTCCATCTATATCTCCATCATCACCTGCAACATACTCTTCAGGCAAGAACTATTATTTCAGCATAACTTGGAGCGACAATGTAGCTATATCTGATGTTCTGTTTGAAAATAATTTCACTGGCTCTTTGCAGAATTACAGTGTCTCGAACACAAGCAACAGCTTCTTCTACTACAACTATTATGACCTTCCTGCAACCAACTACACATGGAAGTTTTATGGAACTGACACTTATGGCAACCAGAATGCAACTTCTTTGTATATTCTAGCTGTCAGAAAAGCATCTAACCCAGTTACACTTATAATAAACAACGTGACCAACAAGAATACAAATGGCTACTACAGTTATCCAGTCTATGTAGATGTTAATGTTTTAGGTTCTGGAATAGTTTCGCTATTGCAAGACAATGTACTTGTATCATCTGGGCCTGGAACATCTTTGAGCTATTCGACTTCATCATTATCATTTGGCAACCACACTTTCAAAGCCACGGTTGTTTCTGCCATAAACACTAATTACACTGAAAATTCAACTGGAGCTAGCTACAATGTCAACATAGTCTACCCTCCTCCAACACCGTCTCCTACGATGACGATAACTTCCATTTATTCGGCCGAATACAAGTCCGTATTCAGTGTTGATTGGAGCGATCCTTTTGACCCCAACGTTTTCAACACAAGTTTGATTGAACTGAACATAACAGGCTCTGCTAAAAATTACACCATGGCAAGGGATGGCAATACTGCTACACTAAGCATGGCACTGCCTGCCGGGACATTCTATTGGAAAGTATATGGCAACAATCAATATGGGAGTTGGTCGTCTACTGCCAAGAACATTTTTACAATTTCAAAAGCCGAGCCTGCACTTTCATTGAAAGCGACTCCGTTATGGATAACTACACCTGGGACTCAGACGAGCGTTTCATGCACCGCGCCAACCGGATTTACAGTAAATCTTTATAGGAACAACACGAAAGTAGCTAATCCCGACAATCAAAAGTTTTTGGCACCATCCGGCTATGTCTATATCTGCAACTTGACTGCGGCGACTCAGAACTATAGTGCCGGCTTCGAAGGCAGATTACTTAGGATAACAAACAATCTGGGTGAAATAACCAATGTCGATTTGATTGCGAAGGATGCGTCTGTTTCAGTAACTCAAGGATCCAGCATGTATACGACTTTCAAATTTACTAACAACGGTGCAGTGACGCAAAAGATAACTCCAATGATAAAAGGGATAGACAAGAAATACTATTCTATTTTGCCTTTATCAGCAGACATAAAATCAGGCGAGACTGGAAGTTTCG
>DATDXT010000082.1:0-18891 GCA_035289185.1 archaeon
AAAGTTGAATGACTTGAAAGATGACCCCTGGTACTGTATCTCCAGCTTCACGGCCTTTATGTGGTAATAGCTCTTGCTCCAGAACTTCCAGCTTGAATATGTAGTCTGTATTGAAACAACGTTGGATGTCTTCAGTAATGCCACATCTACCGGTACGATGTTGGTGCCTACATCCAGTTTCTTGTTCGCAGCTTCCTGCCCGTTCACCATAATTATGACATTGTCATTGTTTATTGTCCCATCAACTACCAAAGTCAGAGATGCTCCCTTTAATATAGCTAGCTTATCGTTGCTTATGTCGCCTAAAAGGTTGATGCTCTGTTCGCTGAAGTAACCTTTGAAGACTTCAATGTTAGACTTGCTGTCCAAAGTCTCAGTGCCTATTGAATAACTGACAGTGAAATCGCCCAAGGCGATAAACCTGCTTACATCTCCTGTAGAGATATCAGAGACATTCACGCTCTGGTTGTCTGCCGTGTTTCCAGGCAATGAAGGAAATCCGACCATGAAAACAATGATTAGGATAAGACCTGCTAGAAGCACGAAGACGAACTCGTCTATCTTTGGTCTGTCTGCCATAAATTAAATTATAGAAGTAAGCTTTAAAAGCTTTCCGTTTATTGAGGAGCTGCCAATACATTTATGGCTGTCTGGCTCTCTACGAAGTATCCGTAAGTTGCCTCTACGTCTATGCTGTAATCTTTTGTATTGTCGACTCCTGTGTCTCCTGGATTGGTAATCTGGCAGAACAATACTTTTGTCTTGCCACCAGAAAGTTTGACTGTGTCTGTTGTTGTGGAGTCTTTGGTCCAAGTTACATCTGGACTTATACCATCACCATCTGGACATGTTATAGTCAAATCGCCTCTAGGAATCAACTTATAACTAACAAGGTTTAAGTTACTCTCGGTAGTTGCATTAAGATCGTAAGTATTTCCATTTCCAACATTGTTGAACGTAACTTGCATTGAGAATGTGCCGGCTCCTGTGGAGACTACCAATGGTCTAGAACCGCTTGAATATGATATTGAAACCGGACCTGAACTAGATGATTGTGAAACTACGCCAGCAGTCTTTATGAGTGACTGATATTGAGCTGTTGGAAGTGTCTTCAAATAATTGTTAGAAAAGAACCTCAATGTTGCCGATGAATGCGTTCCATAATCATAATAGACTCTTACGCCTGCTGTATAGGATGTCGTAGTTTTCAAATCTGATGGTGATGTCAACTGCCATTCAGAATCGGCATTTTCACCAGGCAGATTATTTACAGTATCTGTTGGCTTGAGTATGGAAGGCTTAATATCCACCGTAGCCGCAACAGGAGTGACTGCCCATCCAGTTCCTACGCCTATGCCACCGAACAACTGAGCCTGCAAGTTTGTAGCTTCAGCACCACCAACATTCTGTATGGATAAAGACAATGTCGCCGAATCGCCAGATGCGATCTCATTAAAATCTGGGGCGAATTTGGTTACAATCACTCCATTAGCAGATGTTGTAGCAGTTGACTTGTTTCCTGCAGAAGTGCATCCTGATAAAATGACTATAGATGCCAAGAACAGTATGAGTACTTTTTTCTGCATAAAATCATCCCGATTATATATTATTTACAAGTATATAGTTATAAATACTTTGCTATTGTGGATTTGGCTGGACGATTATTGTCTCTGATTTTGTGAAAGTATAGTTGTAGTTATAGTCTATGGAAACTATGCCAGTTACTTCTGGGGAGTTTGTAGCTGTATCTTGCACCATGTTGCAACTTACTTGAGAGGGCACATCAACTTTCTTTATGTTGGTCAAATCTGCCTTGTCAAAAGCACAATAGATAGGATCATCTGCCGGTTTCATGTTATTTAGAGTCATCTTTATGCTTCCTGGTTTTATGATCAATGGCTGAAGGTCGCCTGAAGGATTACCAACATGCTTAAAGTCCATTGTGATTTCGAATGGTCTGTCAGCATAACCCCATCTTTCTGTGATAACCTGGTTGTTAACCTTGTATGTCCTGCCGACCGGAGCGCCGAATTCAACAGCTATGGGTCCATAAGTCTGAACGCTTTGTGAGAATTTGGAAACGGGAATCGTCTTCGTTATGCCATCAATGATCGGTATGCTTGCAGACCTTGTTCCGTTCCATTCGTATCCTATGCTATATGCTATCGTAAAGGGGACAGGTGATTGGATATTCTGAGTTGGAACTGTCAGCACCAGCTTCACGGGCTTTGATTCAAACTGTGCAAGATCCTGATTGCATTCCAAGACTCCATCATTCTGTTTTACATCATTGCAGAATAGTTGTAAACTCCATCCCGAACCGGGCACATTGAAGAAATCCACTTTGGTTTCAACAGGCTTGTCTCCATTGTTCTTGACATTGAAAGAAATGGATGTAGTAGTTCCTGGATACGGATTGGTGGTCGTGACCAGATAGTTTTCAGTTGTCACTACGTTGTTGCTGTATTGGAAAGGCTTGTTGGTATTTGTATTAGAAGTACAGCCTGACAAAATGACTATAGATGCTATCAGCAA
Source organism: archaeon (assembly GCA_035289185.1). Taxonomy (GTDB): domain Archaea; phylum Aenigmatarchaeota; class Aenigmatarchaeia; order CG10238-14; family SCSR01; genus DATDXT01. The sequence continues at coordinate 2,536 of DATDXT010000082.1, forward strand.
AAACAGCGGAATTTTCTTCATAAACTTAATTTATTAATTAAAGTATTTAGTCTTATTTTATGGTCGGCCTTTCTGACATAATCAGCTACTTTACAGAGCCTTATAAGGAAGGATATACTGTTTCGAAGACTGCAGTGTTTGCAATACTTTTTGTAATCGCAGCATATGTCATCTATGAGATCCTTAAGAAACTGAAGATAAACATAGACAAGAGATTGGCTGTTGCAGTAGCTCCATTTGTACTTCTTGGTAGCACGGCCAGAGTTCTTGTAGACAAGGGAACGATAAGCAATCCTTTGTACGTAACGCTATTCACGTCTCCAAACATCTACATTATAATTGCCGGGTTTGCTATTGCTACACTGTTGATTTCAGTTTTTCTTGAAAGGAGGAAAATAATTGCTTACCACAAGCCTATGTTTATTGTAGGATTGTTCGCTGCCATTTTTGCGATAGTTCATATACAATTTGTAAACATCCAAGGGATTTTCTTGTCTTTAGGCTTCTGGCTGCCTTGGCTGGTATTTGCATTTGTCTTCAAGAAATGGAGTCCAGAAAACAGAGGCGTGCTTGGACTTCAGATGCTGGATGCGAACGCCACATTCGTAACATTGAACTTTTTTGGTTCAGGCTATGTAGAACAGCACGTAGTTCCAAACCTTTTCATAAACGCTTTCGGTCCATTCTCATTCGTCATTGTAAAAGCTGTGGCTATAGTCACTGTATTAATCCTGATAGACAGGTTTTCAGACGATAAGGACTTCAACAATTACATGAAACTTGTGATAGCAATACTTGGTGCTGCCACTGGAACCAGAGATTTCCTAAGATTGTCAAATTTCGTTTAACCAATATAAGAAAGACTTTCGGTGGATTTCTCTTCTATCTTCTGTTTTGGAAGTTCCTTGCTCTTCAACTCAGTTTCAAGGTTGGTTACATTGTCCTGAAGAATCTTCACAAGGTTCCTGGCGGTTATAGGACTGATAACTATGTCTGCAACGCTCTGTCTTCTGAACATGTCTATGAAGTTCAGCCTTACATTACCTTCTTTCCTGACATCATTACCTTCTTTCGCTGCTTTCACCACAGTTCCGACCATGACTTCATCAGCAAAAGTAGGCGCAATCTGCAAAGGCATGTTGTTCAGCTGTATGTTTACTTTTTTCTTCTCTTCCATATGAAACGCTTATAAAGATTTAAGAGCCAATAACTAATAAACTGTTTAGTATGGTAGACTTAAAAGTTAAAGAGCGGGTGAAAAAGATAGCAAAGCCTATATTGGACAAGCTGAAGCTGACAGAACATGTGAAAAAGTTAAGAGGACAGAACAGGCTTGACTTTCTGGAGAACATCTGCATAATTTTTATCATAGGAGGAGCAGTAATCCTGTCGATAGGTATGGGATCGACTGCATTGTCGCCTAAAGGATTGACAGCAGTAACAGCTATGATGGGAGCAGTGATCAGTTTTTCTTCAACAGTAGCTTTGGTTTTTGTGTGGCTGGCAAAGGAATTCAAGCAGTGATCTAAATGGCGAGAATGTATTCCAGACACAAGGGAAGCCACGGAAGCAAGAGGTTTCCTATAAAGAGGACTCCAAAGTGGACGAAGTATACAAGAGAAGACATAATCAAGATTATCATAGATCTTGCCAAGGAGAAGAACAGTTCTGCAAAGATAGGCGCGATTCTGAGAGACACTCATGGCATACCTGATGCCAAGGTCATGATCGGAAGGCCAATATCGAAGATAATGAAAGAGAATGATCTTTATCCTAAGCTCCCGGAAGACATGATGAACCTTCTTAGGAAAGCAGTAGAACTTTATGACCATTTGAAGAGACACAGAAAGGATAATCATTCGTTGAGAAGCCTGCAGAACCTCGAGTCGAAGATAAGAAGACTTTCCAAGTATTATAAGAGAGAAAAGGTTTTACCACAGAATTGGAAGTACGTGCCAGAGGAAGCAAAGCTTATCGTACAGAAGTGATGAAATATGGCAGTAGTTAAGAAAGCAAAGAAAAAGGATATTGTATCCATTATTTCACCGAAAGTCTTTGGAGAGAAAGAAGTCGGTGAGGTTCCTACAGGAGAGACGAAGAACCTGATTGGAAAGAAGGCAACTTTCAACCTAGTAGAAGTGCTTCCAGAATATGGCAAATACTATACCAAGGTGACTTTCCGCATAACCAATGTGGATGACGGCAAAGCATTCACTGACTTTGACAGCATGGAACTTATGAGAGACTACATTTCAAGGATGGTCGTGAGAAGAGTGAAAAGGATAGACGCGATACAAGACTTGACAACAAAGGACGGCATGAAAATAAGAGTCAAGAATCTTGCCACAGTCTCAAGGAAAGCATCCTCTAAAGTAAGCAAAGCTGTCAGAGTCCAGCTTTTAAGCATGGTAAGTGGTGCAGTAAAAGACAAGAGTTTTGAAGAAGTGCTATCGGATATTTTTTCGGACAAGATGAAGAGAGATTTCACAAGAGAACTGAGAAGGATTTATCCTTTGAGAAATTTAGAATTCAGGAAGATAGAAGCAAGGTGATTTTTATGACTAACTTTCTTGAGAAGATAGTTGGAAGGCTTTTTGAGTTTGAAAGCGACAGCACACGCTATATTGTCGGCATGTCCAATCATTTGTCTGAAAATTGTGATGAGGATTTTGGCAAACGTTTGATTTTCACATTATCGCCTGATAGGTTGGCGGCATTGACTGACAAAGACTATACCGATGCGAAAGAACTAAGACAGATTTTTCCCACATTGTCAATTAAAGATAGGGAAAACATTGCAAGAAATTCTATTATTTACGATAAAGATTCGTTGAGTTTTGTAGGTCCGTATTGTCAATTGGACATAAACGGCAGAGAATACAGACTTGCTATTTTGAGATTGGCTGGTGAGAACTCTAAAGAATCCATCGGCGGCAACACGATAATTGCAGTGACAAAACCTGATTTTCAAGTGTATGTTTTCAATGGAGGATACATAGCGCCAAACTACTTGCAGGAAAAGATGCCAAGGATAAGCGACAGAGAAGTTGCCACTGCAATCGCAGACTTTATAACAAAAAATGTTTAAAATAACTTAATTGGACCTATTACAAGATTGAAGACTATCAGTAAGAACACAATCCATGATGATGCGCGTATGATTTTCTTTCCTTTCTCCCTGCCGAATTTCTTCATTAAAATTTCCTCGTAGAACAGTCCTCCATCGAATGGCTTCAAAGGCAGCATGTTTGCGATACCGACTCCCAAGCTTAAGATGAAAAGGATGACCAGGAATGACTGCAATTGAACTATAATACTTATAGTAGTTTTAGACGCATAGCTGTCGGATAAAAACTTGTACTTGTAAGCAGTCGATAGCATGCTTATCCCTATGTATGCTCTGCTTTCGTTTGCTGGATTCTTTGCTGTAGTGATGTCATAGGTGTTATCGGTTGTGTATATCTTTAATTGATCTCCGGGGTTTACGCCATCCATGAAATTTGCCAAAGCTTGCAGGTCATTGACTTGAACATCATTGATCTTGTAGATTATTCCGCTCATAGTGACTGCCAAAGCAGGAGAGTTTTCCCCCAACTGGCCGATTGAAACACCTGCGGGGTCGAATGCCAAAGTTGTAAGATAATTTGTACCGAAGATCAACAAAATTACAAATGCGGCAAGTATGAAATTGCCGAAGCTTCCTGCTGCATATATTCTTAGCTTCTTGAACGAACTCAATCTTTTCAATTTGTTGTTGTCCGGATCTACAAAAGCACCTATCGGAAGAGCAAGCAGGAACATTATGCCATAACTTTTTACAGGGACTTTTTCAAGCCTTGCATATACAGCATGCATGCTCTCGTGGAAGAAGATTATTACGAAAATTGAAATCAGCCAATACCAGAACGGTATGCCGAACACCTGCTGCGGATAGTATTTTTCTGCACCAGATACGGATGGCAGTACTAGCTTGAAACAACCTTTCTCTACAGTGCCGTCTGGAAGCAATTGTGGGAAAAATGCACATGAAAGAAGGAAATACATTCCTATGAATGATGCAATGACTCCTGCGATTACTCCAACTGTGCCAGCATACGCTATGAACTTCCTTCTTTTGTTTACTATCTTGTCGATAAGTTCTTTTCCTTTTTTCCATCTCTTGATTACAATTCCATATGAAAATTCGATGTTCTTCCTGTCTCTGTAGATCAAGATGCTTACAATGACAAAGAAAAGTAGCATCGATGCCAGTTCTAAGGATACCATATAAAAATGTAATCGTCTTGTTTAAATAAAGAAATGGGGTCGCTGAGATTTGAACTCAGGTTGCCGAGCCCCGAACCCGGAATACTAGACCAAACTATATTACGACCCCCTTAAAAATAATTTAAGCGGTCACTTGCGGCGGCGGGACTCCTGTTGTCAAAGCTGCTTGTGCGAAGAAAAGTATCAGTCCTATCTTTATCAGAAATGGTATCTGGCGGACAATCACGGCAATGCCAAGAGTGAATACTGCAAACAAAGTTTTCAGTACAGGCAGATGCATCAAGAAATCAAAGATGTCTATAGCTACCCACACATACAACAATGGAAAATGGATGAACCAGAATCCAACAGTCGTACCTGTAAGAACAGACTGCAACGGTGTCAACATGATTATTATAGTTCCGGGAAAGCCTGCTATTGCAAGGCCTGATAGGAAAACTACATTGCTGTATGATGAACCTTTCAACAAGAAGGTTGCAGCCAACGCTATCAGTATTCCAATTCCTGCACGCTTTACAAAATGTGGCAATGACATAATTCAAATTGTATTTTTAGACAAGTTAAAGAAGCTTTATAAAGACTACTTTTCAACAATAGTTTAAGAAAACTGTATTTAACTGCTAGTCCTGTTAAAGAACGTTACATTAAATGGAAAGTGATAGAAATGACAAAGGTAAACAAAATAGTAGTCGATACAAGTGCCATCATACATGGTACTTTTAGGGACTTTGTAGAGAAAGAGAAAAACCTAGAGGTAATTATTCCTATTGCTGTATTGGATGAACTGCAGGCACAGGCATCAAGAGGAAGAGAGATAGGATTCATCGGTTTGGAAGAGCTGAAGAAAGTCAGGCAGATTGCAGACAAAAGAGACATCAAGATTGTTTTTGTTGGCGAAAGACCCAGCATGGATGACATCAAACTTGCAAAATCCGGAAGGATAGATGCGATAATCAGAGATGTGGCTAAAAAAGAGAATGCTGTCCTGCTGACCGGCGATTATGTACAGGCATTGGTTGCAGAAGCTGAAGGGACGAAAGTAAGCCATGTGCCACATGCAATAAAAACGTCCGGCCTGATATTTGAAAAATTATTCACAGGAGACACCATGAGCGTACATCTTAAGGAAAATGTCATACCTATGGCCAAGAGAGGTAAACCTGGAAATTTCAATCTTGTAAAAATAGCAGATAAGCCAATCAAAAAAGAAGAATTGGAAGACATAATAAAAGAAATAACAGAAGTGACAAGAGTGAGCGATGACGCTACGATGGAAATAGTGAGAAACGGTGCGACTGTCATACAGTATGGTCATTATAGGATTTCCATTGCTCGCCCACCATTCAGTGACGGATTGGAAGTTACAATCATAAGAGCAATGGTAAAGCTCGGTTTAGATGATTACAATCTTTCTGAAAAACTACTTGCAAGATTGAAGGAAAGGGCTGAAGGTGTGTTGATTGCTGGTCCTCCAGGATCAGGAAAAACTACTCTTGCGGCTTCGATTGCAGAATTTTACAAGGACCAAGGCAAGATAGTGAAGACACTCGAATCGCCTAGAGATCTGCAGGTTTCAGATGAGATAACACAGTACGGACCGTTGGAGGGAGATTTTGAAAAGACTGCTGACATATTGCTTTTGGTAAGACCTGATTACACTATCTACGATGAGGTCAGGAAGACAAGAGACTTTGAGATATTTTCCGATTTGAGATTGGCTGGTGTAGGAATGATAGGAGTTGTACATGCAAGCCAGGCGATAGATGCGTTACAAAGATTCATGGGAAGGATAGAATTGGGTATGATACCTCATGTGCTTGATACGATAATTTTTGTAAAGGATGGTCATATAAAGAATGTACTTGATCTGGCTATGGTTGTAAAAGTACCGACTGGCATGACTGAAGAAGATTTGTCCAGACCGTTGGTGGAAGTAAGAGATTTCGAAACAGGACAACTTGTTTATGAGATATACACATTCGGTGAAGAGAATGTAGTCATACCGATAGATGAAAAGAAGACTGCCAAGAAGCATCCGATAAGAAAATTAGCCACTGAAAGAATACTTCAGGAAGTGAGAAGATTCGATGATGCTGCACAGGTAGAAGTTGTGAGCGACAATAAAATAGTAGTTAAAGTCGACAACAAGATTATTCCTAGGATAATAGGGAGGGAGGGAGAGACTGTAAAGAAATTGGAGGAAGTTCTTGGGATACACATAGACATAGAACCTAGAATACCATCGATGGGCAAAGAAGCTCATTTCAAAATGTCGGAAGGTGGAAATTCAATTGATTTATTTTTTGATAAAAGTCTGATTGAAAGAATAGCAAGCATTTACATAGATGAAGAATTCTTATTCTCTGCGACTGTGGGCAAGAAGGCCAGCATAAGAGTCAACAAGGATTCTGACATAGGAAAATCTTTGATGAAAGCAATGGTAAGCAAGAAGAAGATCAAGGTTTTAGTATAAGACTATTTTCCTGCGTGTTCTTTCAACTTCTCTAAGAATGAATATGGGACATTGACTGTACCGATATCTGATCCATGTATGTTGTCATGAAAATCCGAACCGCCAGTCTTCAACAGATTGTATTTGTCGGCCAACTTATCTACCGTTGTAACAATCTCCAACGTCTTCTGTTTTCCTAAAGCCTGATAGTTGTAGTTAACTTCTATGCCATCTATGCCTGCATCTGCACATTCCTTTACAACTCTTTCCAGATCATAAAATCCTGGATGAGCCAGTACAGGAATCCCTCCGGCTATCTTCATCAGCCTTACACAATCCTCGAGACTTAGCTCAAATTCTCTTTTGACATAAAGGTCTCCGCCGTAGCTTGTCCTTTCATAAAATTCTTTCATTGCAATCTTACCTAGATTCTTTGCTTCGATGACTCTCCATATATGTGGTCTTCTTGGAGTGGCATCCTCTGCAATCACTTTCACTTGCTCCTCTGTAAATTCCAACCCTATCTCATTCAAAACATTTACCTGCCTGTGAAGCCAATTTCTCTTGGATTCATTCAATTTGTCAAGCGTGCTCAGGAAAGTCTTGCTCGTGTAGTCGCAAAAGAATCCCAGCATATGAACTTCCTTGAATCCTCTGTCATCGTCATTCTTTATTCCAATCTCTATTCCTGGTATAACTTCAACCCCGAAATTTTCCTTGTATGCCAAGTATTCTAGGAAACCGGAAACTGTATCGTGGTCTGTTATAGCTATTGCTTTCAGCTTGCTTTCCCTTGCAAGAGACAACAATTCATGCGGCGACAGCACTCCGTCAGAATGTTTGGTATGTGTATGTAGATCTATCCTGCCTGGCATATTGAAAATTTGCAGTAGAAGACTTAAAAACGTTGTTAATCTTAGAAATAATCATTCTACAATATACATCGTTATTTCATTTTGTTTTTCTAGTGGTGTAAGTTCAATTCCTTTTTGACTAACTCCAACAAGATATGTAGGCGTTTTTCTCATTATTCCATACCTTTCAAATTCTCCCCAGTCGCCTGGATACAATTGAGTTATTTCCACCCCTATTCCCAGTTCTCTCAACTTTTCTATTTCCTTTTCATATGATTTTCTTACATCTTCCTTATCTAGTTGTGTGAACATTCTCATAAAATATGCTTTTTTGCTTCTGTTATAGTAGGCCTGTACCGACACCCACCCTCTGCCTATTATGCCACCACCAGGTATGCGGCCAGCTTTAATTAAATCCTCTAATCTTCTAGAATGATAACCTTCCAATATTTTACAATTTTGTATCAAAGCATAATCTTCTGGTGAAATTGCTTCAACTTCGGCTTTGAAAGTTATTGGTAAATCTTTCACATGTCTATCTTCTGCCATACTAGAAACTTAGAAAATAATCTTTAAATACATTATCAATCTGAGAAAGAATCATTCTTTAGGAACCAACATTGCATTCTTTACGTCCAGATAGCCGGATGATGTGCTCTCTTCCCATATCTTCTTTGTGTCCGTGAATTCAATCTTCTTCTTGAACATAGGACCATCTGTGACAAAAGTATTGAAACTTCCTCCTTCGCCCAAAATGTCAAATCCGTATTTCTCGCTCCTCATTCTCAAATCACTTACGCTGTGTTCGTCTATGAACTTGCCTATCCAATCAACGCCCAGACCGTCTGTTGCTACATCAGTCATCATTATCTTCAAGCCTGACTTCAGTTCTTCATCCAGCATTTCCTCAGATGTCAGATTTGAATAAGGAACCAATGTGTTTATGCCATATTCTTTCGCGATTTTTTCGACTTCTCTTATCTGAGTGGCCTGCAATCCGACTCCTCCTAGGACAACTGCATCTACTTCTATCTTGTCAAAAACTCTTCTCAATTCTTGTGCTTCTCTTCCTGAACCTATCTTGTCTGTCTTCAAAAGAACTAGTGGCAATCCCATAGCTTCTGCCTGCAATAATGTCCATTCTACTGTAGCGTAATGCCAGAGGTAAGCTTCAGTGTTCTTTGGTTTTATCGAGACCAAGCATTCAATTTGATGTCCGTTGTCCAAACACCACTTCACTGCTTGTGTGGAATCCTTACCGCCTGAAAATAAAACTGCTACTCTCATAAAATCTTAATCACATTTAGGTTTAAAAAGCTTTTCATCTCGCAGTAACCATGAAATCTTCCATTATTTTCATTACTTTTTCCTTCAATTGCTCTACTGTACCGTCATTTACAACTTTGTAATCACACATGTCCATGCATCTCTTTGTATGCTGGCCATATTCAGGCTCTCCTAATCCTAAATCCCTGTCATCGACTGCAGAAAACTCTTCTATCGTCCTTGGATCGTCATGCTGTCTCCTTTCCAATGATCTTTGGAATCTTATTTCTTTTGGTGCATCCACGCATATCCAAATAAAGTCATTGCCGAATTTCTTTTTTAAATATTGTGCTTCTGCAGGATTCCTTATGCCGTCAATAATCACCAAATCTTTGTCTCTTGAAAGATATTCTGCTGCAAGGAATGCCAAGATGTGCGGACCGTACTTTTTCCTCATCTCGTTTCCCATTTCCTGAAGAGTGATCCTGTCCATCAAGCCTTTCCTTCTTTCAAGTTCTCCCCTAATCACATCAGAAAGAGTGACATATTTTGAATTGAACTTTTGTATAAGCATGTCCTTTACTTCGCCCTTGCCAGAACCAATAGTGCCGCTCAATCCTACTACTTTCATTAGTGATAAATTATATTTTTTGACAATAAAAAGATGCTGTGTGATATGAAAGTTTAAATATGGTTAAATTTTACTGATTTTTGTAATTTTCCACTTCATCATTCAGCACAACAAGGTCGATATTTGCATCTTTGAACATGTCTCTAGTCTCTTTTGCTGCGTGATATCTCTTTTCGCAGACAACTCTCTTTATTCCAGAACCGACGATTATCTTTGCGCACGTAGAACAAGGTTCCATCTTCGTGTAAATGGTGGCTCCTTCTATTGAAGTGCCAAACTTTGCTGCCTGCACTATTGCATTCTGCTCAGCATGTATAGTTCTAGTGCAATGATTAGTTACATTTCCTTCTTCGTCAAATGTCTTCTTCATTTGATGTCCGACATCATCGCAGTGCGGCTGGCCTGGAGGTGAACCGACGTAACCAGTAGAAAGAATCCTCTTGTCCTTTACAATTACACAACCGCTCTTTCCTCTGTCACAGGTAGCTCTGTTCGCAACAGTCCTAGTCAGATCTATAAAATATTCATCCCAACTTGGCCTAGCCATAATGATTGGATTATCTTAAACTGTATTTATTGTTTAACTTCTTGCTTGGTTTCTTCTATCTTCTTGCTCAGCATCTGTTTCAGTTCTTCTGCGCTCTTTCCAAAGTACCTTTCAAAGTTAGGAGTAGTTGTTATAAGCTTCGTCCTCTGGTATTTCTCAGTCTTTATCAGACCTCTTTCTTCCAATGTTGCTACATAATCATAGACCTTGTTTCCTTGATACCTTACTATCAACGATTGTTTGACCGGCTGTTTTGCAGAAATAAGTGCAAGCGTCCTCATCATTCCATCGCTCAGATCTGACAATGGTGCTAACTTGACGACTCTTTCTCTATATTCTAATTTTACCCTAAGCTCAAACCCTTCGGGGCCTTCTGAGAGCTCATATCCCCTATCGTTTTTCTGCAGATCTTGTCTTAGCTCTTCCAGCACTTCTTTTGCTTCCTCGTTTACAATTCCTAAAATAGCTGAGATCTTGTCCATGCTCAATGGCTTGTCCGAGACGAACATCGCTGCTTCCAATAAGGCCTTCTTGTCCATTAATAACTATTTGGCTTTTATTCTAAAAATAGATGGCTTATATGTTAGGCGTGGCAAAAAGATGTTTAATGACTGCTTTTTGATTGCCTCTCAATGAGGATATCACTTCGTCTGCTACAGAATCGAAACTTTTTTGTCTTAAAGTTCTGTTTATAGACTCTTCCAAAATATCTTCGTTTATTATTCTTGCGTCCGCCAACTCAAACAATTTCGAATTAAGCTCGTTCAACTGTCTTGGTATATTTTTAGCCCTATTATTCTCCAGCAGATAAGAATCGTATGGTCTTGAGATATGATGGCGCATTTTTATTTTATCAAATGCCTCCAGCAATATTCTGTATGTGTTTTCCTTGTTTTCTGGGAAACCTGTTCTGTTTATGCTGTTGGTTAAGGAATTTTCAATGACTTGATCTCCGCATCCTAAAGAAGAGAACCAGTAGGTCTCATGAGCAGAAAAATATCCATCATCATGATGTTTTCCTATTATAAATGTGCTTATTTCACCTTTGTGGAAGCCTGTTAAAAGATAATCTGCTTCATAGAATTGTATAAATGCCTTGTATACTTTGCTGTTTATTTCATCGAATTTGATTTTTTGTGGTTTGAGGTACATCTCCGTAAAATTCTCTTTCTTTTTTGTATTTGCAATGTCTGACAACTTATCGGCTATCACTACAACATCATTGCCTCTGTATAGTTTTTGGCACGATTTAATAGGTGCCTCAGCTTGATCAACTCTGCCAATATATCCCGCGACAGAATTGTTTATTTGGAAAAGCTTCGAGTGGGCGTAAAAATTAAGTTCATCCCCCGAGACACAGGAAGAATCTGCCATGATTATTCCTCCTTTATTCCCGAATTCAGCAACTGTTACATTTGACATAATAAAAAATGAGAAGGAATCTATTTATTCTAGTGAAATTTCACAAAGTTAAACATTGTTCAGTTTTTGCAAAGATTAAACTTTTGAATGTAAACTTAATCTATGGATCAAGTTCCAGATATTGGAAGGGAAGAGAAGATTAAAAAAATTGTTGAAGGGTATGACCTTGATCTGAAGCACACATTTGGTGAGTATAAAATAATTGATGTGTATACGCTTGACATTTACGGCAAGAATGTGGATGTTGTATATCTATGCTCTACGAAAAGGGCATATAAAGACCCTAAAACTGGCACTGTTTCCTATGGATACAACTTGGATGACAAAGTTTTTATAAATCTTGCCAAAAATGGACACTGGCAAAAGAACGAATTGACATCATTTTATTTGCCTACAGAACTCGGTCTCACATTTTTACATGAAGTTCTGCACTTCGTAATAGAAGACATAGATTTTACTATTAAGACTAAAAACATTGAAGGTGTGGAATCTACAAAGATGATGACAGATGATGAAAGGGAAAATTCTCTAAAGAACTTGGAAATGAATTTGAGGAGATTATTTGACTACAGTACTACAGTAATGATTTAAGCTTATTGAGCTTGTTCCTGCTTCGCTCTCTTCTTTATGAAAATATCCTTGAACCAGTCTTCCTGCTCTGTGGTTATCTTCTGGTCCTGTTCTAGATGAAGCAGTGGTATGAAATGGTAGATTATGTCTTCTCTGTTCCATTTTGAAACCAGCTTCTTGAACTCCACCTTGTCGACATTGTGATTTTTAATCGTCTCTTCTATGTCAGTCATGAGCTTTGCCAATCTTTTCTCAATGTCTTCCTGCTGTTGTATCCTTGCCTGCATCCTTTTCTGTATGTTGGCCTGTTTTATGTATTTCTTCTCTCTGACTGAAACGGCTTTCCTAAGTGCAGCTACTAGCTCTTCTAAAGTTATCTGTCTCTTTGGCATCCTCTTCAAAGGTATACCAAGTGCCAAAAGGTCTGGTGGTTCTTCGTAAATCATAGGTTTCTGTGTTTTTTCATCTACTTTCTTTTCTTCAAAGATGGACAGATAGTTTGACTTTAATCTCAACAAGATAGCTGCAACGAAAACGACTTTGGCAGGTATCCTGAAGTCCAATTCTTTGACATTCCTGAGAAAATCCAAGAATCCGTCTATAAGCTTCATAAGGTCTATGTTCCATGGATCCATTTTTTGGATGTTCACTACGTAATAGATTATCTCTTCCCAGCTCTGCTTCTCGATTACTATTTTAAGAATGTCTTTTTCTTCCAAAGGATTTTCTTCCACAACAGCCTTCTGCTTCTTGGCCATCCAATCACTTCTCAGGAAGCTCTAGGCCGACGAGCTTAGTCTCGCCGTCTATCATCGTAACACCAAACAACCTGTCAGCATATTTCAATGTCGTGTCATTATGGCTTATTATCAGGAACTGTGCTTCTTTTGCAAAATCTCTTACGAATCTCGCTATCTTCTCGCTGTTTTCCTTATCAAGAGCAGCATCTATCTCATCCAGGATGTAGAATGGTGATGGCTTGTATCTTTGTATGGCAAAAATGAAAGACATCGCGACAAGTGATTTCTCTCCGCCTGACAATGAGTCTATGTTTATCAGCTTCTTTCCGAAAGGACTTGCCTCTATCAGCAGCCCGCTTTCCAGGTCTTCGGGATTTTCCAATGACAAGTTGGCAGTCCCGCCAGTCATCTTGTTAAACACTTCGTTCAAGTATTTGCTAAGCTCGTTCATGCACTTGTAGAAGACTTCCTTCCTTCTTAGTTCTATCTCGTTTATCATCCCAACCACAGCATTTTTCTCCTCTAGAATCTTCTCATACTTCACTTTGTAGACGTCGAACTCTGCTTTGAACTTGTCAAATTCTTCAATTGCCTTGAAGTTCACAGCGCCTATGGAATTAAGCTCGTCAAATGTCTTCTTCACCTGGCTTTCTAAAACAGAGATCTTCTCGTCAACATATTCGACCTGCCCGTACTGCTGTACTTCTATCTTTGCACTCTCCAGGTCTGCTTCTACTCTAGCCTTCTGTATGTTATACTTGTTCAGCTCGGCTTGCATGTTCAATTTCTTCTCATAAAGAATCCTTCTTCTTTCTGTCAGTGTGTCTATCTGGCTTTCCAAATCTATCCTTCTCTTCTCGAGTTCACTCAAACCTTTGATTTCTTTCGAGTCAGAGTATTTTTTCAGAGAATTTTCCAATGTAGTTATCTCTTTGTTCAACCTTTCAACATCCTGCTTCAATTTGTCCCTCATCTCTATGTAGTCGCTTATGTTGTCTTCCTGCTTGGATTGCCTTTCACCATGCTTTATCAGATATCCTCCAACCATTGCCCCGCTTTTTTCAACCAGATCGCCTTCTGTCGTTACCATCCTGACTTTTCCTATTCCAACGCCTTGCGCTGTGTCTAAAGTGTCTATGATTACTGTGCTTCCAAAGACGAAATCGATTGCCGGTGCATATTTTCTGTCAAAAGTCACCAACTCTGAAGCCAACCCTATGACTCCTTTCTTCTTCAAGAGATCCCTTTCTTCGAGCCTCGTATGCTTTATCTTGTTCAATGGCAAAAATGTAGCTCTTCCTATCTTCTCCCTCTTCAAAAAGTCTATGCATGTCTTCGCTACTTCATCGTTTTCAACAACCAGATTGTAAAGATGACTTCCTGCAGCAATCTCTATCGCTGTCTGGTATCTTTTATCGCCCTTGATCAAGTTAGCTACTATACCATGAACGCCTTTTATCTTTGCGTCCAAAACTGTTCTGACAGAATTTGGCAATGAACCTGAAAACTCCGCTCCTCTGCTTTCCATAATCTGCAGTCTTCTTACGATGTCGTCCAATCTTTCGACTTCACGCGCATTCGAAGAAAGTTTGTCCTTGTTTATAAGAAGTTTAGTCCTCAACTCCGAGGCTTCTCTGTCCTTTTCCATGCTCCTGGAAATATGCATGAGTTCGTCTGCTATCTTCCTTAAATCTGTCTCGCTATTGGAGATGTTCTTTTCCGTGTTTTCTATGTCTTTGTTCATTGCATTTACATCTGATTCAGCCTTGGAAATGTTTTCAGTCAATTTTTTATAATTGGCATCAGACGCATCGAACCTTTTCTTGGCAAGAGACGCCTTCATGATAAGCAATCTTTTCTGCAAAGTCTGGTATTTTGCTGCGGCAGAACTTTCGTTCTCCAATCTTTTCAAAATGTCATAACGCTCGTTCACTATTATCTCCGCTTCGTGCAGCTTTCCATCCACAGCATCCAGATCCTTCATTGCCTTGTCCTTCTTGTCTGTATATTCTGCTATGCCTGAGATCTCGTCGATGATGAACCTTCTTTCCTTCGAGCTTGTCTCGACTATCTGTATGACATCTCCCTGCTGTATTATGTTCGGCCCTTCTGGATGTATCCTTGCTGCTGACAAATATTCCAATACGTTTTCCTTGTTCACCGTCTTGCCGTTCAGCTTGAAAACAGAAACGCCGTCCTTGTTCACTTTCCTTGTTATGTAGACTTCCGGCTCGTCTGAAGGGAAAGATTTCTTTTCGTTGTTGAAATAGATTGTTACTGCTGTATAGTCTGCTGCGCCTCTTGCCTGAGAACCGTGGTAGATCAATTCATTCAACCTATCCGCACGCATGGATTTGGCGGATGTCCTTCCAAGAACAAAAGCTATCGCATCTAGAATATTGCTCTTGCCACTACCGTTAGGACCAGTGATGCAGTTGAATCCTGGCAGAAGAGGTACGGATATCTTCCTGTTGAAGCTCTTGAATCCCTGCATAGTCAGCTTTGTTATATGTGTCTCCAGAAATCATGCACCCAGTAAAATAACTATTGGCTTCTATGTAGATATTTTTATTTAATAAAGGCCAAATTGTGTTTATGAAGGGGTTGGCTGTTGAGCAGATAATCATGCTCGCAATAGGTGTGATTGTCTTGGCACTTATCGGATACTTGATATACAGTCAGTTCGTTAAAAGTGGGTCCAATTTGACAAGTGCCAATTGCCAAAGCGATATAGGATCGGCGTGTACAAAATGCAAGACCTGCATACTCGGATTTGGCGGTGTTTCATGGGATCCTTCTGTCAACTGTCCACAGTGCCCCACAAGTTGGATTGGCTGGGGAAAATGTAATACAGCATGCACAGTACCGGCTGGATGTACAATATCGAATACTGCTTTGTTAGCAAATGGGTTTTTAGGACCTCAAATATGCTCATCTTATGGGTTTGGATAGTTTATGAAAGGTTTGGCTGTTGAGCAGATAATAATGCTTGCTATTGGAGTAATAGTATTGGCTCTTATAGGATATTTAATCTACAGTCAGTTCGTTAAAAGTGGATCCAGCTTAACAAGCACAAATTGTCAAAGCGACATTGTGGCTTCATGTACTAAATGCAAGACTTGCATTGTTGGTAATGGCGGATCATGGACAACATGTCCGACCATAAATGATGGAAACTCCGCAACTAATGATAATATTGAGAATACAGGTGGTGGGACGAGATGTACGAGTTCCTGCAAAATGCCATTAGGTTGCAAAAGACCTGTACCAATAAGTAGTCCTGATAGTTCCGGTTGTTGGGGAATCAATCCTTTGATAGGACAGGTTGTGGATGTGCCAAACTGTCAAGCAGTTGGTGTATCTTAATGAAAGGCATGGCAACTGAACAAGTCGTATTGTTGGTTTTAGCTATAATAGTTTTGGCAGTAGTTGGCTACCTTGTATACAACCAATTTGTAAAAGGAAATAAAAGCTTCACCAACACGTCATGTGGAAGTGCAACACTTTCAGCCTGTGTTGACTGCAAAGGATGCAGGACAAATGTCGAAGGCACTTGGAACTCGAATGCTCCGGGGACATCTTGTGAGAAAATATGCAAGTTCCCAACT
>DATDXT010000083.1:0-11564 GCA_035289185.1 archaeon
AGAAAGGATTGGAAAACTTAAAGCAGAGCATGTCCAAAGCTGTGGAAAAGGGGAAAATGCAAGCTGAACAAATGAACGGCTGTCTGCTCAGGATATCGCTCTCTTGGGACATGAAAGACATAAAAGATTCTGACATAGTTATAGAAGCTGTGCCAGAAGAATTGAAATTGAAAGTAGCTGTTTTCAAAGACATGGAAAAATTTTCCAAGAAAGATGCTATTTTGGCAACAAATACATCTTCAATATCGATAGACAAGATAGCTGCATCGGTAAAAAGTCCAAGCAGAGTGGTGGGTCTGCATTTCTTCAACCCAGTGCCGATCATGAAGCTGGTGGAAATAGTAAGAGGCGATAAGACTTCTGACGATACATTTTCCAAGGCTAAAGATTTTGCCGAACATTTGGGAAAGATTCCAGTGATGGTCAAAAATTCGCCAGGATTTGTGTCAAACAGGATATTGATGCTTTTCATAAACGAGGCTGTTAAGACTTTGGAGGATAAGGTTGCTACTAAGGAAGGTATAGATAATGTCGCAAGAATGGGGTTCAACCACCCGATGGGACCTTTGGAACTTGCTGACTTGATAGGACTTGATGTTTGTAAAGATATAATGGATGCAATCTACGAGCAGATGAAAGACGAGAAGTTCAAACCGGCTAAATTGCTGAACGATTTGGTCAGGAAAGGGAAATTGGGCAAGAAATCCGGCGAAGGTTTCTATAACTATAAAAATTAAAAGCTTTTACTTAATCGCAACAATAATTAATTTATGATTGTAGGTTTTGAAAACAAAAGTCCTAAGATACACAAGACTGCGTTTGTAGCTCCGACAGCAGAACTGATAGGAGATGTCAGGATAGGCGAAGATGCAAGCATCTGGTTCGGAGCTGTACTTAGGGGAGACATGCATTACATAAAGATAGGCAAGAATTCCAGCGTCCAGGACAATTCTGTATTGCACGGCACGATGAACAAGTTTCCGACAATCATAGGAGACAATGTTTCTGTCGGCCATAACGCCATCGTCCATGGATGTGTCGTTGGAAACAACTGCATAATAGGAATGGGTGCGATAATCCTAGAAGGCGCGGAGATAGGAGACTGGTGCATAATCGGAGCCGGTTCGCTTGTCACAGAAGGTGCGAAGATTCCAAGCAACAGTATAGTACTTGGCATTCCTGGCAAGGTTGTCAAGCAGGTCAGTGAAGAGCATAAGAAAAGGATAACAGACAACTGGAAGGAATATGTAGGACTCAAGAACAAGTACATGAAAAAATGAAAACTCCAAGAAAACATTTAAATATTAGAATATTCTAATATGACATTATGAAGGAACTGTATAAAATCCATGCGGAAATGTGCAAGGTATTTTCAAATTCCACCAGATTAGAGATATTGAATCTTTTAAGGGACAAAGAACTGTCGGTTACAGAGCTGATAGAAAAGACAAGATTGAGCCAGGCAAATATTTCCCAGCATCTTTCGATCATGAAGTCTCAGGGCATCGTAACATCAAATAGAAAAGGCAAAAATATCAATTACAAACTCACAAACCCAAAAATCATCAAGGCATTTGACATAATAAGGGAAGTTTTAGCTGAACGATTAAAGAAGAATGGAAAGATTATCAAGGACTATGAGGCGAAAGCATGAAAAGAATGGTATTTGTTTTGATAGTTGCTTTGTTGTTGAATTTGGGTTTAGTCAATGCGGTAACGGAACAAGAGATCAGCGAAGCCAGGGGCTTGATTGGTTCAAAAGCGGACTGCAAAAGCCTGTCAGACTCCCAGTTAGAAATTATCGGCGAATATTATATGGAGCAAATGCATCCTGGAGAAGCCCATGAACTTATGCATAAAATGATGGGGCTTGAAGAAGGCTCTGAAGCTGAAAAACAGTTTCACATCAACATGGCTAAAAGGCTTTATTGCAATGAAGATGTTGGCGGGATGATGGAAGGAGGCATGATGAATATGATGATGGGGAATAATATGATGGGTTCAGGAATGATAGGAAACTATCCAGCATATTATGGCTATAATGGCTTTTGGAATATGCTATGGCCGATTTTTTTAATAGGAGTAATCACCCCAATAATTTGGCTTATTTATAAGTTTACAAAAAAAGGAAAAGGGCCTGAAACCCCAATCAATATTTTACAGAAAAGATACGTTACAGGAGAGATAAACAAAAATCAATTTAAGGAAATGAAAAAAGAGCTAACGAAGTGATAATCATGGAAAAAGATAAAAACACATTGGTATGGATTTTCATTGCTGTGATTATTATAATCTTTCTCATAGGAAGTTTTGGGATGGACGGTTATGGGATGATGGGTTTTGGAATGGGCTTCGGATTTATCTTTATGCTGCTTTTCTTGGGTCTCATTGTTTGGCTCATAGTTACTTTAATTAATACGAGCCAATCCAATAAAAATGAGCCAGATTCATTAACAATCCTAAAGAAAAGATATGCTTCTGGAAAAATTACAAAGAAGCAGTACGAAAAAATGAAGAAAGAATTAAGTCGGTGATTTGAACGAAACTTGGAATTGTAATAGGCACAAATGAAGCAGAAGTTGTCTGGAATGCTTTTAGATTCGGGAATGTGTCATTGAAAGCAAACCATGAAACAAAGGTCTTCTTGATTAACAAAGGCGTTGAAGTAGAGGACATTAAGGATGAGAAATACAATTTAAAAGAACAAATTGATTCGTTCATCGGAAACAGCGGACAAATATTGGCTTGCGGGACTTGCCTAAAATCAAGAGGGAAAGAAGGCAGTAGCATTTGTCCAATCTCAACCATGAAAGACTTGTTAAAGTTAGTCGAAGAATCCGACAAAATTCTTACGTTTGGTTAAAAAACAGCGCCCTTGAGCAAGAAAAATCTTTGATTTTATGGCTAAAATCGACAACAAGTCAACAGAACTAAAAATTACTAAAGACTATAAGGCAAATAATTAATTGTGTTAGACAAGATTTCTTGGAGGCCATCCAAAGACTTGGTGAATCAAGCCAATGTTACGAAGTTCATAGAAGAGAACAAGCTGAAGGATTACAATCATCTCATCAAAAAATCCACGGAAGACATAAACTGGTTCTGGGAAGCGTGCGAACAGAAACTTCAGATAGACTGGTTCAAGGATTACAACAAGGTTCTGGACAGTTCAAAAGGCATAGCTTTCATAGACTGGTTCATTGATGGAAAAGTAAACCTTACTCACAACTGTCTGGATAAACATAAAGGCAACAAGATAGCTTTCATCTGGCAGGGCGAGGATGGCAAGGTAAGAGAATACAGTTATTCTAAGTTGTTGGATGAGGTAAACAGACTAGGCAACTGGCTTGTAGACATGGGTGTTGGAAAGGGGGATGTGGTCACAACATACCTGCCAATGCTTCCTGAGACTGTCGTAACGCTTTTCGCCACTATAAAAATTGGAGCTGTATTCATGCCTATATTTTCCGGTTTCGGCACTACGACTATTGCAGTAAGGATACATGATGCAAAGCCGAAGGTCATTGTCACTTGCGATGGTTATTATAGAAGAGGAAAGGAAATTTATCCGAAGGAAGTTTTGGACAGCATAGATTTCAAGTCTAAATTGCTTGTTGTGAGAAGGTTGGGAAAGGAGTTAGCGTTAAAGAACGGTCAGTTTTTCTATGACGAAGTGTTGAAAAATTACAATTCAAATCTGCAAGCAAAAGAAATGAATCCCAACGATCCTGCATTGTTGCTTTACACTTCCGGCACCACAGGAAAGCCGAAAGGATGCCTGATTTCTCACATAGGGGCGATGCTTCAGCCGGCCAAGGAACATTATTTCAACATGGACATAAAGAAAGATGACAGGTTGTTTTGGATCTCCGACATAGGATGGATGATGGGACCGTGGCAGATAATCGGAAGCCAGTTGCTTGGAGCTTCACACTTGATCACAGAAGGGGTCATCGACTATCCAAACAAGGACAAGATTTGGGAGATTGTGGAGAAGTACAAGATAACGCATCTGGGATTCTCGGCAACTGTGGTAAGGATGCTGAAAAGTTTCGGTAATGAGTTATTGGAGAAGCACAATTTGGATGGACTAAAAGCATTTGGAAATACAGGCGAGCCCATAGATGTTGATTCGTGGTTATGGCTGACCAAAGATGTGGGAAGAGACAAGGTTCCGATAATTAATTTATCTGGAGGCACTGAAATCTTCGGCTGCTTCCTTTTGCCTTCTGTCGTAACGCCATTGAAGCCAACCACACTGTACGGTCCTGGCTTGGGAATGGACATAGATGTTTTTGACGACAATGGAAATTCAGTAAGAAACAAAATAGGCTATCTCGTCTGCAAGAAGCCTTCGCCTTCGATGACAAGGGGATTTTTGAACGACAACCAAAGATACATCGACACTTACTGGTCCATGTTCAAGAACGTGTGGCTGCAGGGAGACTTGGCTATAGTAGACAAGGATGGATTTTGGTTCCTTGAAGGAAGGAGCGATGATGTCATAAAGATTTCTGGAAAGAGGATTGGTCCTGCTGAGGTTGAGTCTATTATAAATTCCAACAAACTGGTCGTTGAATCTGCCTGCATTGGTCTGCCGGACAAGTTGAAGGGGGAGAAGATGGTATGTTTTGTAATTGCAAAATCTAAAGATGGGAAAATCAATAGTGATATTCTTGGGGAAGTCGGGACAGAACTTGGAAAAGCATTCATGCCGTCAGAGATTCATTTTGTAGATGACCTGCCTCGAACAAGGAGCGGGAAGATTGTAAGGAGAGCCATAAAGAACCATCTGCTTGGAAAGGAAGTCGGCGACATCTCTACATTGGAAAATCCTGATTCTTTGAAAAAAATAAAAGTCTGACTATTTTTAAACAGGTTTGAAACAAACATCAGAAACCAAATACTTTGGATCCTTCTTAAACTCGGCTTTGATTTTCATCCCAATGAAAATGTCTTCCTTGTCGATTCCAACTAATCTAGACAAGAACAATGTATCAACTCCTTCAAACCCTACCAATACCAAGTTGAACGGGACTTCATTCATAAACTCTTCGCTTCCAAAATAGCAAGTTGTCCAAGAATGAACTTTGCCAACAAGAGGAAGATTGAACCACTCTGTCTCACTGCCGCATTTCATGCAATGGCTTCTTGGCGTCCCATATTTCATCCCGCATTTCTTGCATCTGCTTCCAAGTAATTTCCCTTCTGCTAATGCTAAAAAGAACTTTGAATCTTGAGCATAGCTATGGACATAATTTATATGGTAAGGAGAAAGTATGACCAGGTCTTCTGTTCCTTTGGGATTTTTATAAATGGCTGCTCCTGACTTCTTAATCTCCTCCATCACTTCCCTGAACTTTTCCAATTTCTTCGGCTTCACTTCTTGACACTCTCCAATATGCTCACAGTCACAGCACTGCCAGTTCCAGCATGTGAATGTATCAATCCGCGTTTGGCTTTTTCAATCTGCAATTTGTCATTCCCGAAATGTTTCTTGATCGAATTTTGCAATTGCCAGAAGGCAAAAGCTCCCTGCATTATACCGGTAGCACCGACAGGATGGCCGCATGCTATCAGACCGCCGGATGGATTGACAGGAATCGTTCCCTTGGCAGGAAGCTTGAAACCATAATCGACATTCTTCAGGAAAGGATGTCCCTTCTCCACAAATCCATATCCTTCGCCATATTTACATAAACCCAAATCTTCATATGTCTGTATTTCAGAACTCGCATAAGCATCATGAAGCTCGATGAAACTCAATTCCTTTATCGGTTTTTTTATGTTGGCATGCTTGTAAGCTTCCAATGCTGCGGCTCTTCCTGCCCTAAAAGAATGGACACCAGGATATTTTAGATTGTTATAGTCTTTTTCATTCTCCCATTTAAACAAAGGAACTTTTTCATGTGGTCTGTCAGCCAACCTCATCGTATCCGTGCCGCATCCGACTCCAGAGATTAAAACAGGATTGTCAGTATAATCGAAAACCACATCTTCTGAAGCAAGCATCATCACAGCAGCTCCATCGCTCATCGTGCAGATACAAGGCCTGTTCAAAGGATAGGATATCATCTCACTCTTCAAAACTTCATCTACTGTAGTTTTTCCTGGATATTGGGCATAAGGATTATGTGAGGCGTTTATGTGATTCTTCACCGAGACCATTGCCATTATTCTTATAGCTTCTTTCGTTGCTAGCAGTTGGGCTTTCTTCTCATCTTTTATGTTGGCAAACCTTGTCTTTCTCAAATATTCATAGATGTGCCTCTGAACCATCAATGCATAATAGCCTGTATAAAATCCGCCGACAGGATAATCAAAATTCGTGTCTGATGCCAGAGCGATAAATTCGTTTCCCTTCCATGTCTCCACCCTTGACATTGTCTCGAATCCAGCGACAAGACAAACATCCATCCTGCCGCTTGCAATTGTTTCCCAGCCTGCCTGTATCGCCTGACCTCCAGTAGCGCCTCCCCATTCTATCCTTCTCGAATCTTTTGGATTGAGACCGAGAAAATCCTGGACCATCGATGCCGCTTTAAGCTGCCTTGCAAAATGATCTGAGAAATAAGAGATTCTGCTTCCATTAATGTCTTTCAACTGCAAATTAGGGACATCCTTCATCGCATAATCAAATGCCTTCTTCACCATCAACCTGAAATCCATGTCCGGATGGGCCTTGGCGAACTTTGTAACTCCTGAAGAAATTATATACACTTTCCTTTGCTTACCCATAATTATAACTTAAATTCTAGCCTTTAATTTTAAACAAATCAATAGTTAATTAGATACACATGGAAAAGATGTTTGCCCAATCCGTGGAAGACGTGAAAAAGATATACAAGTTCTCAGACGAGGAATTGAAGATTTTGGAAAAAGTGGATAAGGCTGCAGACGAGCTTCTTGAGCCTGAGCTTGAATACTATCTGCAGAGGAAGTTCAATCCTGAAGGGATTAAGATCGCGGGTAAGCATGGTCTGCTGGGATTGCCTATCAAGAAAGAATACGGGGGCATGGGAGCGAATCCTCTGGTAGCAGCTTTGGGAAAACAAAGGTTAGGCCAGGTGGGTTTGGGGTTTTCAACATTTTTCAATGCAAATGTCTTCCTCGCAGAATTGAGCATGCAGAGATGGGGAACGGAAGAGCAGAAAAAAAGATATTTAATCCCGGCAGCAAAGGGCGACATAGTCCTTGCTTACGCCTTGACAGAACCTGAGGCTGGCAGCGAACCTACAGCAATGAAGACAAATTTCGAAGAGAAGAAAGGAAAGTTCATCATCAACGGCAGCAAGTACCTGATAACAAACGGTTCGATAGCAAAGGCTGTTATAGTTTTCGCTTATCCGAAAGGCAGGCAGGAAGGCATGACTGCGTTCATCATGGACACGGATTCGGAAGGCTACAATGTGGCGATGAAGATGGAGGAGAAGATAGGATTGTTCACCTCTGACACGACGATGTTGGAATTCACAGATGTGGAAGTCCCTAAGGAAAATGTGCTCGGGACTTTCGGCAAAGGTCTGCATGTAGCTTATTCGGCATTGTTGAACGGCAGGCTCGGCGTCGCAGCAAGCTGTGTCGGTGTTATAGATGATTGTTTGAATTCTGTAGTGGCAAGAGCCAAAGAAAGAGTCCAGCACGGCAAGCAGATAGGAAAGCACCAGTTGATACAGAAGCACATAGCTCAGATAGCAATCAATCTGGAAATGGCAAGATGGCCGATGTATTTTGCAGCGTTGAGGAAGATAGAATACGAGAAGAACTATGATAATCTTGAAGTTAGGGAGGAGCTTGACAGAAGAAGTGCATTAGCAAAGAAGATAGCTTCGAGAATGGCCTGGGAATCTGCAGACCATGCCGTTCAAGTATTTGGCGGCTTCGGTTATTCACTTCTTTCGCCTGTCGGAAGGCATTACTGCGACACAAGGGCTCCAAGGATATACGAGGGAACAGATGAGATAATGGAACTGAAGATAGCGTCGCATGTCTTGGGAAAGGAATTTGAAGCGTTCAAGTGATAAGATGAAGATTAATTTTAGCGGTCTGTTCGAATTGAAGGCTCCGATGGAGAAAGTATTTGATTTTATTTCTGATCCAAAAACGATAGCTCCTCTGGTGCCGGACATAGAGAAACTGGAAATCATAGACGACAAGAATTTTAAAGGAAAGCTGAAGATAGGCATAGGTCCGTTGAAGGGAAGCTTCGAGGGAAAAGGCGTGATAACAGAATTGAGAAGGCCGAATCACGGGGCGCTTATCTTGGAAGGCTCGAGTATAGTAGGAAAAGTGAAGGTTATTGTGAATATAGACCTGTCGGAAAATGGTGGTGTTACGCAGTTGAAATGGAACGCAGATGCAGAAATGAGCGGATTGATCACAGGCATGGGAGAGTCGATGTTGAAAAGCATCAACCAGACAGAGACTAAAAAGATTTTTGAGAAGGTAAAAGAAAAGTTGGAAAAATAAACCGATTTATCATTATGGCTAGCAAGAAACCCATTAAAAATGATTTCAGCAAGGTGACATTCTTTGAAACAAATTCAGGCATACCTTTGAAAGAAGTCTACAAGCCGGAAGATCTTAAATGGGATTACAAAAAACATCTCAACAATCCTGGCCAGTTTCCTTTCACACGCGGCATACATCCTGACATGTACAGAGGCAGGCTTTGGACATTAAGACAGTTCGCTGGCTTTGGGACAGCAGAAGATACAAATAAAAGATTCAAGAAATTGTTGGGAGAAGGTGGTGGTGGACTTAGTGTAGCTTTCGACTATCCTACTTTGTATGGTTATGATTCCAACCAATGGCCTGGCGAAATAGGAAAAGATGGTGTCGCAATCTCTTCGCTGAAGGACATGGAAATACTTTTCAAAGGAATAAACTTATCAAAGATTTCTACTTCAATGACAATAAATGCACCTGCTCCAATAATCTGGGCTTTCTATATCGCTGCGGCATTGAAACAAGGCGCTAAGATGCATGAGTTGAGAGGTACGCTTCAGAATGACATCATGAAAGAATACCAGGCACAGAAGGAATGGATATTTCCAGTAAAGGCTGGTGTGAAATTGGTCGTTGACACTATAGAATTCGCTTCCAAGAATTTACCAAAGTGGCATCCTGTAAGCATAAGCGGCTATCACATCAGGGAAGCTGGTGCGAACGCTGTGCAAGAAGCTGCTTTCACTTTGGCAAACGGATTGACCTATGTGGATGAATGTTTGAAAAGAGGGATGAAGATAAATGATTTTGCGCATAGATTGAGTTTCTTTTTCAATTCGACTGATGATTTTTTCGAGGAAGTTGCTAAGTTCAGGGCGGCAAGGAGAATTTGGTCCAGAGAGATGGAAAAGAGAGGAGCAAATGAAGCTTCCATGAAATTAAAGTTCCATACACAGACATCCGGCCACAGCTTGACCGAGAACCAGCCTGAAAACAATGTTGTTAGGGTTTCGCTCCAGGCATTGGCCGCAGTCCTAGGAGGAACACAGAGCCTGCATACTGATTCCAAGGATGAAGTCTATGCATTGCCTACAGAAGAAGCTGTGAATACTGCATTGAGGACACAGCAGGTGATAGCTTACGAATCGGGCGCTGCCAGGGTAGCCGATCCGCTTGGCGGTTCTTACTATGTCGAATGGCTGACTGATAAAGTGGAAGAAAATGTAGTGAAAATAATGAAAGAGATTGAAAAGATGGGTGGTATGATAACCGCTACAGAAAAAGGATGGGTGCAGAAACAGATAAGGTGTTCGGCTTTTGAGTATGAGAGAAAAATGGGCAAGGGACTTATCAAGAAAATCGGGGTCAATTGTT
This sequence comes from archaeon, assembly GCA_035289185.1. Classification (GTDB taxonomy): domain Archaea; phylum Aenigmatarchaeota; class Aenigmatarchaeia; order CG10238-14; family SCSR01; genus DATDXT01. The sequence goes on from DATDXT010000083.1 coordinate 9,823, forward strand.
TTGTGGAAAAAGGAAATGTTAAGTTGCCGACCACTGTCATAAGCAGTAAGGTCGTAAAAATCCAATTGGATAGATTAAAAAAGTTGGAGAAAGAAAGAGATGCAAAATCTGTCAAGGAAAAATTAGTGAAGCTGGAATCTGATGCTAGAGATGACAAGAATGTGATGCATGCTATCCTTGAAGCGACGAAAGAATATGCTACTTTGAACGAGATTGTTAAAGCTTTAGTCAAAGTCTATGGAAAATACAAAGGAACAGAGTAAACACGTTTAGTTTTAATTTAGTCATTACTTTAGGGTAACGAAAGCTTTATATACTTTTAGTTTCATTAGAATAGTAAGAAAATGGTGATACAAATGGTCGAATTAACTTTCATAGCAACTCCAGTTAGGGGAAAGCCAGCTTGGTCAACTGAGGATGTAAATACTTATAATGTAAGATTCGGCATCCCAATCAGAGAGTTGCACGGATACGGAGGTGCTAATTTGCCAGGTCTTTTACTTGATGCTATAGATTCAATTAAAGAATATCGTCCTGGACAAGATGTTATAGTTAGATTGGAAGGTCAATTTCCTGAAAAGTATAGAAGCCAGATAGAGACCATATTCAATCTTTATGCCAAAGCAGAAGGAGTAAATTTTAAATTACAATTCATAGACAATAGTTCTGTTTGTATCTGTTAGGTTTTAAAATATTTTTAGGATTAAACCCATTTGTATTTGAATATTTTCGGGTCATGATTTAGTTTTTTAATCAGGAAATATCTTAAATTATTTCTTCAATTTTTTTATAAATTCTATGATTATATCGAGGCTTTCTCCCGGTTTGAAAATTTCCTTTACACCGGTTTTCTTTAAACGAGCAGCATCCTCATCAGGAATTACTCCACCCACTATGACAGGGATGTCGGCATTTTCTTTTTTCAAAAGTTTGACAATCTCCGGCAAGTAAACATTATGAGTGGCGGAATGGATGCTAATGCCGATGACATCTACATTTTTTTCAATTGCTATCTTGACTATGTCTTCCGGTTTTTGTCCAAAAGTATTTACTATGACCTCCATGCCGGCATCACGAAGAGCGTCTTCCAAGACATGTATACCCCTATCATGCGCATCCAGACCAACCTTTGAAAGCAATATCCTTATCTTCCTGTCCATAATCAACATTTTATTTTTAACTTAATTAACCAATATTTCTTTATGGGATATGAAAACACGATCGTAGAAAAGGAAAACAACATGGCCATAGTTACTCTGAACAGGCCAGAAAAGTTGAATGTGATGGATTTTGAAACAGTGAAAAAATTGACTGAAGTTTTCAAGGATTTGGAGAAAGATAATTCTGTAAGAAGCGTTATAATCACAGGTTCTGGCGACAAGGCTTTCTGTGCCGGAGTGGACTTGAATGATCTGAACAAGCTGAAAGGCGAAAAGGAGATAAACAAATTTGTAGACATGGTGCATGGTCTTTGTTTTTCCATAGAGAATCTGAACAAGCCAGTTATTGCTGCAGTGAATGGATATTGCCTTGGCGGTGGATGTGAATTGGCGATGTCCTGCGACATAAGGATAGCAAGCCCAGATGCAAGGTTCAGCCAGCCGGAAGTAAAGGTTGGAATAATACCCGGCGCTGGCGGAACGCAGAGATTGCCGTTGCTTATAGGTGTTGCTAGAGCAAAAGAGATGATTTTTTCCGGGGAGATGATAGGTGCAGATGATGCATTTAGAATAGGTTTGGTC